>JASJEI010000358.1 GCA_030064795.1 Pleurocapsa sp. MO_226.B13
TGCTTCTCCTTCTACTCCATTAAAAGAACCAGCCTGATTGAAGTTAATAGCCATGATAAAATCTTCGCTCTTTAAATTGATTTAAAATTGGAAGTCGTTCTCGAACTAATAATCACCAAAGCGACGGGAGCAGCACCGTTCCTTTTAGGGATGGTCGGATGAGTCACAAGAGTCGCGTTAGTAGTTAGTAGTTAGTAGTTAGTAGTACAACTGAATACTGACAACTGACACGTGCATCTCATCTCATTTATGGGTGGGATGAGCTTAAAATTGCGTGTTTTAGTTCTCGTATTTAATTACTTACCACTTATCATTAGTAATTAATCAATACTTCACAAATAAGTGGGCAAGTTTATCAAACCTTTAATTTAGTTTGAGACTCGATCGAGTCTCAAACTTAAGTCAATCAAAATAACAATTAAAATAAAAATGGATAAGGAAGAACTAATTAAACGTGCAACAGAGCTAAAATATATTCCTGGTATTTACAATTATTGCGATCGCTGGTGCGAAAGATGCCAATTTACTTCTCGTTGTCTGAGTCATTCCCTAGAAGAAGACCAAAACTGCCAATTAGAGTCAATCGACCGAGCAAATGAAAGATTTTGGTCTAGTATCAAAGATTCTTTTGAATTGGCATTGAGCCTGGTTACAGACTTAGCACGAGAAGAAGGCATCGATCTCACAGCAATTGAAATTGATGAAGATGATGAAATAGATAATAAAGTAAATATCTTGACTCATAGAGCGATGAATTATGCAACCATGGTCGATGAGTGGTTTAAAAATAATCGGAACATCATAGAAAATGAACTTCTCAAGTCAAAGACGCGATCGCTTTGGAAATCGAGCCACTCGCAGACTACGGAAACTCCTATTTCTCTTCAAGAAGTTGTAGAAGTTATTAACTATTATCAATATGCGATCGCAGTTAAATTATCAAGAGCGATCGACAGCAGAGATCGGGAAGCAAAAATCGGATTAGAAGCTATTTCCAAAGACTCCGATGGTTCGGCAAAAATTGCTTTGGTTGAAATAGACCGTTCAATTAATGCCTGGAGTGAATTATTGAAATCTTTTGAAGCAGAAAGAAAAGACATCTTCAAAATCATCAATTATCTCCAACAAATTCGAGAGATTGCAGAAACAGAATTTCCCAATGCTAGATCGTTTGTCAGACCAGGTTTTGATGAAATAGCCCCTCAAGATGGCTAATCACGGGGCGAGCATCATCTTAAGATTTGTTGTTTAGTATTAGTAGTTTCGTATGTTTGCAGTTGCTTCAACTATTTCTGGTTGGGTTACACCTTTTTCCTGCATCCGAATGATAGTTTCCTGAACTTTTACTTCTTTTGCCTGCTCGTAGATCGATTTGCATTGCTTTGATACAAAGTTATCTATGGTAGTATCGTCTCCATACAACTGCAAAATTTCTGTTACAGATTGATTGATTAGAACAATCCCTTTTTTATGATTAGCAATGTTATTGTTAATTTTTTCCAAACTTTCTTCTAATCGGGAAATTTGTTTCTTGAGATGCTTCGCTTCTTTCCTTGCTTCTTGAGAGGCAAAGACTATATCAGATATTCCAGCAGATACAAAACCAATTGCATATCTGCCAACTTCTTCAATTTCGCTCTTGCTTCCACTAAAGTCTCTTGTAGTATCTACAATAACTCCAGCAGTATCCATAACTCGATCTAAATCTAATTTTTCTGGAGATATTAATCCCAAGGCGATCGTATCTTGCCTTATTGTGATGTATTGATGGATTTTTTGTTGATAATCTATCCTCACCTCGTAGTAAGTATTAATTTTATTGTTCAGTTCCTCTCGTAACTTATTCAAGCGATTCTTAAGATGCGAAATTTCTTTATTCCAATATTCTCTGTCTGAGCTATTAAGCAGAAAATCGCCCGTTTCTTCCAAGCCTTCTTTAGCTAAGTTCGCTCCTTTTTCTACTTTATCAACTCCTTTGTCGGCAACTTTCTCTATTTCCTTAGCGCTTTTATTTACAGCCTTCTCAACTTTGCTAGTTCCTTCATTTATAAATTCCTCTGTTTTATCAACTGCTTTGTTAATGCCTTTCTTGGCTTTGTTAAAAGTCCGTTTGAAGAACGACATGATCGACTCCTTAAAAAACTACTTTGCAAAAGGGATTTGGTGGCGTTGCTGAAAAATGAGATGGACGTTTTTGGAAAACTAGTTTGTGTAGGCTTCTGAGAATAGATTCATCCCCAAACTAAGCAACGCCAATTTAGTATCAGAACTTACCTAAAAACTCCATAGATAGGGTGAACAATTTTCACCTCAAGGCTGGACAAAACCGTCCAGCCTTTTGTGTAGTTCCTATCTTTTTTAAGGTTCTTCCTCTTCTGAAAAAGATTGCAAATCAGCTAGTTTCCCAGCTCGTATTTCTCGAACAACTTCCTCTGGAAGACCTGCTTTTTCGGCTATGTGCTATTTTTGCTGTCTGTGCTAGTCTTGCAGTCCTTGCAGTGTTCGCTACCTCTGCCCTGTTGGCTATTTCAAGCAACCTCTTTCGCTTGGGATAAATCATACAATCTTCATTATAAATTTAAATAATATTCATGGTTTTTCAGTCTTATTGGGGAAAAATAAATATTATCTTGATCTATAAATAAATTTTTAAATAATGTACTTAGGCAAAATAAGACAAATAGCGGAAGACGAAACCACCGCCCCCGATATATTGGCTCAATTAGCCCAAAGCCCAGATTATTATACTCGTAAAAATGTCGCAGCAAATCCTAATACACCAACAAAAATCCTCTTAAGTATCTGTAGAGAATTTCCCGATGAGGTGATGAATAATCCCGTCATTCCTTTATTGATTTTGGAAGCTCCCTACCTACTAACTTGTAAACTGAAATTGGGTTTCCCTCAATTAGAGTATTTTATTGATTTAGAGATCGATCGTTTAGACTGGAGCGATCGTAGGAAAAAATATCTAAAGGAAAAGTATGGTCAAAGCCATCAAGATTATTTAACGGACGAACAAAAGTACGATTTTTTGTGTTATTTGAAATTACAATAAAAAGCCTTGGGAATTTTAAATTTTGACTCGGCCTTACCAGAGGCGAAAACTGAGAGTTCTCCCACAAAATGTTAAAAAATGACACCAACTCAGCTTAAAAATTATCTCAATCGACTTGTTAGTCAAAACATTAAAATTAGCACGATGATTTGGGGTGCGCCAGGGATAGGAAAGTCCAGTATTGTCGCTCAAATTACTCAAGAACATCAGATTGATTTTGTGGATGTGCGCTTATCGCAACTCGCACCGACAGATTTGCGGGGTTTGCCAGTAGCCGAAGATGGTATATCTAAATGGTATCCTCCTGAATTTCTTCCCAGAGAGGGAAAGGGGATTTTATTTTTAGATGAGTTAAACATGGCCCCTCCAGCTTTGCAGGGAGTAGCACAACAGTTAATTTTAGATCGTCGCGTAGGTTCTTATGTTGTTCCAGAAAACTGGTATGTTTGGGCTGCGGGAAATCGTAAGGAAGATCGTGCTGCGGTATTTGATATGCCCGCCCCTTTGGCTAATCGGTTTTTGCACCTAGAGGTAGAGGCTGATTTTGAGAGCTTCAAAGTTTATGCTTTAGAACAACGGGTACACGAACAGATAATTGCCTTTCTTTCTTTTCGTTCTACATTATTACATCGCCTCGTTCCCCAACAACCTGCTTGGTGTTCGCCAAGATCTTGGGTGATGGCAAGTCAACTACACTACGCTGGCTTAGATATTGCTTCTGCCGTTGGTGAGGGTGCAGCAGCAGAATTCGCAGCTTACATTACCTTATATAAAACCTTACCAAATTTAGTGCCTATTTTACAAGGTGAGGGAGAAGCGATCGCTTTTCCTGAAGAACCATCGGTTAGATATGCCACTACTACGGGTTTAACCGTTAGGGCAGAAGATGCCAACCAAGCCTACAAAGCTTTTAGCTGGTTGAGCGATCGGGCTTCGGCTGAATGGGTGCAATTGTTTGCCGTCGATATGTTCCGTCAGATGCGTAATAAAGGTCAAATGGGGGCATTGGCAAGATTAGTTCGACAAGATAGTAAATTACAGCAGTTTTTCAGAGATTTTCAAGAGTTAGTCGGACTCAGCACCAACTTTGTTCGGTAGGAATTAATCTATAGATTTTAGTGTCTGGTTTTAGCGATCGCGCTTTAGATCGTAAATCACTTTTTCAGCTACCCAATTGGGAGAGCGGCCTGGATGAGATGATAAAGTACCAGATAGAAGACGACTGGCTGTTTGTCGATTGTGTACTAACCTCAATAATTCCTGGCGTAATTTAGGACTAACGCGATCGAGTAGGGAAGCATTATGGTTATTTACTGTCGGTATGGAGTTAACCAATGAAGGTTTATAAGCGCGGGTGAGATGATAACCAATTACCCCAGTACCTATTGCCAAACCAGTTAAACCTACAATTCTATTTAAATTGTCTGTAGGTTGGGGGTTGTTACGGTTATTAAAGTCAAAGTTCTGACTCAGGATTAATTCTTCTGGAGTTGCTCGTTCTGGTAAATTATCTTCACTAGCTCTAACGGGTAAAGCCATCAAGCCACTAGCAATACTCGTACCAATTAAGGTAGTTAGAATTGTTTTTAAGGTTAAGATCTTGTTCATACTCTCTGTCGTTAATTTGTTTTAATACTTATTTTGACGTTCAAATATGACAGAGAAATGACAAGCTATAAGTCAAAAATAAAACAAGCGATCGCTCCAAAAAATTAAATAGAAATAATTGGTTCGACTGTCATTTTAGTGTCACATTTGTTTTTCATACTAAACAATAAGCAAACCCAATTATTTTACAGAGGTAATCAATGAAAGTTAAATTAATGTCTTTGTTAGCTGGATTAGTAACCTTATCTATAGTCGCTGCTCCTTTGGCAGCGCAAGCTTGTAATGGAGGTAATAAGGATCGAACCACTCAAGATCCAAGCACTTCAATTCCTACCGAAAGTAGTGTTACTTTTGAGGAGAGTACTGTTAGATCCTAAATACAAAAATAATTAAAACTACTTTAAACTCAATCGATTTCATTTTCAAATACTAATAGGATTAAGGAGAAATTTTATTACTTATAATTTTTCTCCTTTTTTTTGTTCAAATTTACCTTTATTATTAAACAAAAAGTGAATTTCTCAAGTTATTAATGTTCGATCGCTCTCGTCGTCGTCTAGCTTATTGGTTTACCCTTTCCATGGGGAGTATTTTAATTCTGTTTGCTTTTACCATTTACCATCGACAGGTAAAAGAACAACAGCGTCAATTTGACGAAGAAGTTTACGCGCAAATAAAAAGAATTGCTTCCCTGACAAACTATCAGCGGGAGGGGAAAAACTGGCAGATAGATACAGATAATGTTTCCCTATCGAGTACTGCAATTGCCGCTGAATCGAGAATAATTTATATTCGTTGGTACGATGCCAAAAAAAATCTTTTACAGTTTATTGGTAATTGTCCTCCCCAAAATTCAACCGTCACAACGGGATGGCAGACTTTACAATACGACTGCCAACTGAATGGTCAAACCAGACAAAAGCATCTTCGCAAATTGACTCTACCCTTAGACTACGGACAATCTTTGGTGGGTTATCTACAGGTTGCTGTTTCTGTCGATCCCGTTCGAGACTCATTAAGGCGATCGCGTTTATTTTTAGCCATGGGAATACCAATTACCCTTGGTTTTACGGGAATAGTAGGCTGGATTCTCGGTGGCTTGGCAATGCAGCCAGTCAAACATTCTTACGAACAATTACAGCGTTTTACCGCCGATGCTTCTCACGAATTACGCGCTCCAGTAGCAGCTATCCTCAGTAATGCTCAAGTCGGGTTACTCGCTCCCGCTGAAGACAGTCAACAACCCCGCCAGCGTTTGGCAAACATCGTCACTCAGAGTAAATATATGAGTACGTTGATTGCTAATCTGCTTTTTCTCGCCCGTCATCAAGGAAAACTAAATCCTCAAGATCTGACTAAAACTAATGTAGTGGAGTTACTAAACTCTTTAGCTGGACGATATCAAGTTTTAGCAGAGGCAAAAAAACTAGAGTTTATCTTAGACTTACCAAAGACATCACAACAGGTTGTTGGCGATCGCGAACTTCTGCAACAGGCAATTGGTAATTTACTCGATAATGCCATTAAATATACTCCCGATGGTGGTATGGTATCATTAAAACTGGAATTCAAACTGCGTCGCATCTTTATTACGGTACGAGATACTGGTATCGGTATTCCCGCCTCAGATTTACCCCATATCTTCGATCGCTTTTACCGCGTAGACAAAACCCGCACCAGACAGACAGGAGGTTTTGGTTTGGGACTGGCGATCGCCAAACAGATCGTTGAGGCTCACGATGGCAAGATTACTGTCGAAAGCGAAGCGGAAAAAGGGACTAGATTTCAAATTTGTTTACCGTTGCGTTCTTAGTTGTTGTTAACTACCACGAACCAGTATTTTTAAGTCGAGGAGAAAACTCTGGACTCGACCAACGTAAGGGGAGGCTGTTTTCAACCACAAAGCCTCTATCCAGATGGAAACGTAATAATCTTTCTGCTCCTGCATACTGATTAATTTCAGTTCCCGACCAAATCACTTCAGCAGTACCCGTAAGATATAGCAAATCCCCTCCCTCGAATTCGACAAATAAAAGTCCCGTTCTGGAATTGAGTTCTAAATTGCCAAAAGTATTAAAATGACAGTTTCCAGAAAAATCGGGAATAGTCAGAGTTTTGTCGTCATCTATTCGCACAAAGCCTGGTTTACCCCCTCGATGGGAAACATCTACTCCTTTAGCTGCTCCTGCTGAAGATTCTTGATAAGCTGTTGTAATGAAGAAAGTATCCGATTGAGCGATTATCGTTGTTGCTGATTCTGAAAATAGGGTAATTTCTGTTACTGGTTTGGGGGTTGTTGGTTCGACTAACTGATACGTCCTGGCTTGAATATATTGGGGACAATTGCCAAAGCTTTGCTTTACCTCTACCTCGAAACCATCCCCATCCACAGCACTAACTATGCCATTGAGACGATTTCTACGACGAGTATGCAGTTCAATCCCCAATAAACCGATATCGATTCCCTTTTCCAAGATATGGGTCAACGGATCGCCAAATAAAGGTACGGCATTAACTTGGAGAAGGCGATCGCCCTCAGTGGCAAGAAAACCTGGTTTTCCGACTAAAATAGAAGCCCAAGGATTACCCAACGAATCTACCGTACCGACGATTAAATAAGGCAGTTGAGCAAAAAATTGTTGATGCTGTTGAGTTAAATATTCCCGAATCAAACGCCTTCCCTGCTTATCCATTTGCTCCTGTATCCCCAATCGAGCTTGTATTGCCAGTTCTCCAGCGTGAAAAGGTGACTCGGTGCGCGTCCAGCCTGGATTTACCATGATGTTTTCTCCTGAATTTAAAAGCTACTGTCTTTTTAGGCTGCTAAGGCAATAAATTCCATCCGAATACCGCCAGGAATGTAGCACATCATATGATGTGCAGGGCCATTACCCAAAGGTTCTGGAGCAAATTCAATTTCAACATCAGGGGTATTGAGTAAGGTTTGATGTAAAGTTTTTAGCGTCTCTAAATTTTCTACTTTGAGGGCAAAGTGATGTAAACCAATGGTATTCTTGCGATCGAATCGAGTTGCTCGTTCGGGGTTATTGGCTCGCCACAAAGTTAACATTATCGTACCGTCAGAAACAAAGATTGCTGGATAATCTGGCATCTCCCCTACTTGTTTAAAACCTAAAGTATCGACAAAAAAGTTACGAGTTGCGATTAAATCTGGAACTGTAAGTCCGATATGATGCGCTCCTTTGGTAGTTGCCATGTTCTTTAATCTCCTTTTCGATTTACGGGGAATTTACAGGGGAGTTTACAATTGTTCGCGAAAGCTTTTTCTGATTGCAATCAGTTCTGTATTGTTCGCTCTTAATTGTTTACCAATCTTCATTAAGGGTAATACTTCTTTGTTTGCGAGTAATGACCCCCTCAGTTTGTAGAAGCGATAAGTTTCTATATAAAGCTTCTGCCGATAAACCTAATTCAATTGCCAGGTCTTTGAGAGGACGTTGCAAAACTATAGTTTGATTATCGGGTTCTTTCTGAAGAATCAAGTATTGCAGTAAACGTTCTCGCGCCGAGCGAATACTCCGTAACTCTAGCAATGTTTTGACGGTTTTATAACGATAAGCTAGCTGATTCATGTAGACATTTGTTAGATTGAGATAGTCTTCTAAAGCTTGTCGAAAAAGCTCTTTATCAATCTTTGCTACGCGAGAAGGAACATTGGCGATCGCCGAACAGACGTGGATATCGGAGAACAAAGCTACTTCTGCAAAACTTTCCCCCGCTAGCACAAAGTAATGATTAATAATTCGTTCTTCGGTAAAAGTCGCTAATCTAATTTGACCAGAGAGGAGAAAGTAAATTGAGTCTGCTGTTTCTCCTTGTTGGACGAGAATTTGTTTGGCTGCAAGATCTTGATAGATAGCCCGATCTTTTAACTCGGCAGGAAGTCCTTCAAAAGTTAAACAATTCAACATCCAACTCCTAGGCTATAACTGGCTTGACAGCAGTTTTGGGGGGAGTGCTACGACGGATATCTCGCCAAATCTGAGTCGCAGCTAATGCCCCATCGGCAGCAGCTACCACAATTTGATTCAGTCCGACTTTGAGATCGCCAATGGCAAAGATACGCGGGTGGGAAGTACGAGCCATTTTATCCGTGACTAAATTTCCTCCTTGTTTCTCTAAATCAAACTTATCTAGATAGGTGGCATGATATTTCGATCCCATCGAAATTAAACCAGTATCTAATTCCACTACTCGACCATCGCTTAATTCTACCCCCGTCATTTGATGGTCTTCGCCAACAAACTGCTCGATAGGAGTTTCTTCAATCTGATAATCTTGGGCTTCTAATCTGCTACGTAGATCGTCATTGACTTCAAACAACCCTTGGGTAAATAAGGTAATATCTCCTGTAAACCAACCTAGAGGAAAAACCACTTCTGCATTCCCCGCACTGTTGGCAAATACCCCCACCTTTTTATCTGCCATTTCATAACCATCACAAATCAGACAGACATGAAGGTTATAGCCCGCGTAGTCATAGACATTACGCATATTTTCTAACTCTGGGAGATAGTCAATAATGCCACTAGCTGCGATGATATATTTAGTGCGGAAAGTATGGTACTGACTGTTGTTGCGACCAACTTTAACTCTGACAGCAAAGGTTTCTCCTTCATCGACTATCTCTTCAACGTAAGCATCGAGTAAATCCCCACCGAGAGACAGAAAATGTTGTTTACCCTGTCTGAGAACAGAACGACCAGGAGTATCGGGGGGCAAACCCAAATAATTATGAAGTTCGGTCATCCAAAAAGAGCGAGCTTTTCCTTTATCGATAATCAGAGTATCGAGTAAATAGCGTTGCAGATATATTCCTGCGGATAAACCTCCCGCACCACCACCAACGACAATGGTGTCATAGATTTTTTCTGTAGCTGATTGTAAATTTTGTTTGGTAAGTTTCATCCTATTATCTCCTTTTACCGAACGATTGTTTTGTTGTTCGTTATATTTACTTTACCGAACGTTCGGTAAAAAGTCAAGCAAAATTTTTCGGGTCTTTGTAGTTCCCTTTGAGGCTTAGATTTCAGAGTTATCGTTGGGCGATCGCAACTATAGAATTGGAATAGAAAACTGGAGGAAACATCAAACTCGCTCTGGTTCTCTAAACTAAGTAAAGTATTGTTAAGACTCGGCGCGATCGCCGACTGACGGTCAATCTTTGCTTGTAAAGACGTACTGGCTAGAGTTGCTAAATCTAAATTATTGGCGATCGCGATCGCGATTAAGGTAGCCAAAAATAATTTGAGGTTATTTTGTTTTAGCACAATTAAAATTTAACAGTTAACTTGGTTTCGGCTGCCAAGCATCTGTTTCTGTCTGGGTTAATCTCTATCTATAGTTCCCAAAGCTAAAAGAAAAATTCACCGCTGACTTAGCATCTTCTAACGCAATCACGCCCTGCTTCTTTTGCCCGATATAAAGCCTTGTCCGCAGCATCGATCAGTCCCTCAACATCAGTACCATCATCGGGAAAGCAGCTTACTCCAATAGAAACACTAATTGATTCGAGTTTGGTGTTCTCATACTCTAATTGCAGTTGTTTGACTCCCGATCTAATTTCTTCAGCACGCATAATCGTATCTTCAATCGAAGTATCGGGCATTACCAGAACTAATTCTTCTCCACCGTAGCGACAGACGATATCGTATTGACGAATCTCCGACATCAGATAAGCTGATACTTCTCGTAACACTCGATCGCCCGCACTGTGACCATAAGTGTCGTTAAAACGTTTAAAGTAATCAATATCGAGTATCATAATCCCAATAAACTGTTGTTTTCGATGGGCGCGTTCGATTTCCTTGACTAAAGATTCCTGTAAATAACGTCGGTTAAATATGCCAGTTAAAGGATCGCGTAGACTTTGATGTCTTAATTCTTGTTGTAGTGTCAAATTGGCAAAGGACATCGCAACATTTTGGGCGACAGTTTCTGCTAATTTTTGGACTAAGTTATTGATGGGTGCAGAGTTATTAAAACGCAAATAAAACATTCCCAAAGTTTTTCCTTTGGCAGTCATTGGCAAACACAAGGTTGGTGTAGAAGTATTTTGATGTTCTATGTGGGTGCAGTACAAACCCGAAACAGCAGAATTGACTAGATGGTTACTACTTCGTCGCAATGCCCAGCATTGATTAGGTTCAAAACTACTACTCGTATTTGCCAAACCCCATACCGCGATCGCATTGAGTAAATTTTTACTGTTATTCATCAGATACACTGCACCGTGAGTATTGGGAAATAGTCTGGGCAAGAAATCGGTTAAGACTGATTCTGCTTCTTTAATAGTTAGGCAAGCTTGCAAAAACTCATTCATTTGCCCCAGTCTAATTCTTTCTTCATGCCATGCTTCTAGGGTTTTGACTTTTTCGGCTAATTGTAGATTCAGTTTGGCTGATTCTGCCTGTATTTTTTTGGTTTTGGTAATATCTTGAGTAATTCCCAATATTTGCGTTGGTTTTCCTGTCTCGTTTCTTTCAAAAACAGTATCTTTGCTGTGCAACCAGTGCCATTGTCCGAAGCGGTCTTTCATGCGATATTCTATTTCTAGATATTCGTCTTGTCCTAAAGTCAAACACTGTTGATGATGTTTGGTTACTAGGTCGAGGTCTTCTGGATGCAATAACTTATTGAATAGCTGTAGGTTCATTTCTTCTACTTCCGAAGCAGAATAACCTAGTATTTCTCCTACATAACGATTGGCATAAATATTATATTTTTTTTCTAAGTCATAAATATAAAGAATATTTGGCGTTAGGTTGGCTACTTTTTCCATCAGGATAGTACTTTCTTTTAGGTCTTGATTTGCCAGTCCCAAAGCAGCAGTTCTTTTCAGTACTTTGTGTTCTAATTCGTTTTGTAATTCAGAGGCTTTTTTTTCGGCGGTAATTCTAGCATTTACTTGCTGTACTAATTGTTTGTTTAGCTCTGATATTTGATGCTGTAGTAAAAATTTATTAACACCTAAAATAATAATCAATAATATCAAAAATAATAATAATAATAAAAGTTTAATTTGGAGACAGGTTTCTAAAAACTTAATCGTTTCTAAAAACTTAATTTCTAAAATATATTTGTGATTATAAAAGTTGAAGAGATAGCATAAGATATTGAACATCACTCGATACTTACTAACCTAATATTAGGTATAAACGTTATCTCAGTTATCTCATTAAAATCGGAGTAGGTTAATAATTCTTAAAATTATCTTCTCGTTATTTTAAGATTTACGTTTTGATAAATGTAATAGTTTTAATTTAACATTAGTATGATTTATAGTCGATAGGTCGAAAGACATAAGCAAATACCGATAGATAGTAAAAGACAGAAGGGAAATTCATTGGTCACAACGATTGATAAGAATTTAATTCTCCTGATGCATCTAAATACTACTATTTTTGTTAACAGGTTATAAAAATTTCAGTATTTATCGTTAATTAATTACACCTTTATAGCAAGATATCATCTATGTATAATTAGAAATACTTATTATTTCTAATTAACAATTAACTCATAAATCCTTTCTTTTTCTTATTCTTCTTAGCTTTAGATTTAGTTTTTTGAACTTGAGCGACTGCTGCTTCAAATAAATTATTGAGATGCAGAGGAACGCTGGCGATCGCGGGGAGTTCGGGAGTCGATGATTTGTCGTATTCTAATAGCAAATCATCTAAATCGCTATCTAGATCGAAATCACTTTTCTGAGTATATTCTTGTAATAATTTTTCTAGACTAGAGGCATATCTTTGTTTTAGTTGTTGCCAAATATAATAATTTGCCTCTGACTGTTGGAGGTATTTACGAACTAGCAAAATATTAGGTTCGGAAGTTTCAGGGTTTTCACTAGCCAAAAGAGCGCAAAACTTATCAAAGTTAGGTAAAAACATTTGCCCCCACTGATGATGAGAAAATACAGTAACGGCTTCTGCTTGTTTGATCTCTGGAGGTAAATCTACTTTGGGCATCACCATCGACAACTTGTTTTTATTTTTAATTAACTTGTCAACAGCTTCGGTATCCGCACCCAAGTCAGCAGCAGTTTCGGCAAATTTCGCTTCGTTTGTACCCGATTCTGATAGCATTTGCGATAAAGATTTATCACTATCTATACCCGCATCTGCTAATTTCTTTTGACTCATTCTTTTTTGAATTTCGCCAATTTTTTGGTTTAACTGATATCCAGGTAAAGTTAAATTATCGCTACCAAAATAATCGACAAATTCTTGATGATATACAACCACAGATTCCCAAGCTTGTGCCAATAACTCTGGGGCATCAGCATAGAGAAATTCAGGATAAAGATCGCGAAATTCGCCAACTGCTACAGCTAATTTAGGCTGACTCAATCTCCCTTTAATAATGCGATTGCCAAAAAAGAACCATTGGCGATCGTTTAGGGGTGCAATAATAGTCAGGATAATTTCTCCTGGCTGCCATCTTTTAGTTTCCTTTTCTGACATTTGGGAATGAGAACAAACTTGATAAGTTTTTGCCGTCAGCCAGTTCATTAACTGGTAAGAATCTTTTTCAATGGCTTGAATTTCAAATAAACCAATAAAATTATTTTGCCACAGCTTAATTAAATCGGTTTCTTCTTTAGTCAAGTCGGAATTTCGCGCCAAAAATAACTCTAGGGGAGTTTTCTTGTCTACTTTCCCTTCAGAGATAAATAAGTCAACCGTTAAATTCTGCTGCTCGATCCCATAAGCATTTTTCTGACTCTTATCCGCAGCAAATCTTTCTAAGGCAGTCGCTAATTCTCCCTCTGCATCATAGACAAAATCTACTAATGTTTGTTTTAATTTATAAGCCGTTTCGACGCTAGTTTTCATCTATAGTCTCGATCTTGTAAAGTCATCATCTTAACTTAGAGCCTTAAGTCTGCCATCTGGTAAAAGATAGATTGAATCAGACTAGGTTTTTAATTATTAACGATTAAAATTGTCGATCTGTCCTAAGATAGAAAAAATAACTAACACTCAATGCAACTCAAGTCCTTCTCTCCTCGACCATATTTCTAGAGCAGGGGATTCTTGACCAGCAGATACAATCTAACGATCCAATTGGAAATTAGTGCAAACTCTCTTTCCACACTCATAATTGCGTCTTTTTTACCTCTAATAGTCTAGGAAAGAAATGAACGTAAAACCTCGTCGTCAGAGAATTCAAGATCCAAACTCTTCTGTACCAATCATTTTGGTAGTAGAAGACGAAGAAGATAATTTACTCTATATTTCCCATTTACTAATTTTTTTAAAATACGACTTTATTACAGCTACCAAAGGGCAAGATGCTTTAGATTTAGCTACCAATTATGAGATCGATTTAGTACTTCTCGATTTAGTATTACCCGATATGAATGGTTTTGAGTTGATCGAGCTTTTCAAACAAAATAATGCCACCAAAGATATGCCCATCATTGCTGTTTCGGCACTAGTGGAAAAACACCAGCGCGATCGCGCTTTAGAATTAGGATGCGACGATTATCTCGATAAGCCGTTTTTTATTGATGATTTAGAACGTAAAATCAAACATTTTTTACCCAAGCCTTTTTTTAGGCAAAAATCGCCTAAAACGCAGGGATTTGGGCAACTATTTCTAGCTTAACATAATTGAACCTGGTGTCATGATTTTAATTGAGTTCGAGATTTGGCGATCGCCTTATCTGCAAATCCAAGGTACTCCGCCGTCAAAGCGATCGACGATTCGAGCGGTCTAATTCTGGCAAAAAATAGCCATCATAGCTGAATTTTAGTCATAATAGTAATATAAGAGCAATAACCGCCTATTAGCTCTCTATTTATCTCCACAAGAGAGGTGAGAACCATGTTCAAAATCTTAATTTTTGGAGCGGGTTCTGTGGGGACGTTTTTAGGAACCAAGCTCCATGCTGTCAGACATCAAGTTTTCCTTTATGGTCGAAGAAAACTAGATAGCTCGAAAGATGAAATTTCAATTGATGGCAAGATCTACCAACTACCTCCTAGATGCTACCAACTTCAAACAAACAACTACGATGCGATCTTTGTTACCACCAAGTTGTATGACGTTAAAAATGCACTAGCCTTACTCAGAAAATATCACCTCGATCCTCAAATTCTGGTATTTATTCAAAATGGAATTGTCGAGCCTGATTTTTATCAAGGTTTTCAAAACCATCCAGGGTTTACTACCGTAAGTATTTTTAATGGCTATCACTTTACAGGCGATCGAATTCTCGTACAAGAAAGCAACCTCGGTTGGCAATTAGAAGACTCCTTAGCAGGACGAAAAATTTATCGATTACTCGAAGAAGCTGGCATTAAGTGCCATGTTACCCCCAATATTTCTCAGATTAGGGCGCAAAAACTAATCGCCAACACCGCTTTAAATACTTTGTCGGCGATCGAGAAAAAGACTATTGGAGAGTTAATTGCTGACAAAAATTTGAGAAAGATTGTTGACGGCATTATCCAAGAAAGCTGGAGTGTCCTGAAAGAAGACTACGAGCTTCCCCCTCTAGACTCTGTACGCCAGACTATCTACAAACTAATTTTGCAAGTCAAACAACACTATTCTTCTATGTATCAGGATTTAATCTCTGGAAGAGAAACAGAAGTGGAATTTCTCAATGGCTTGATTGTGAAGTTAGGACTGGAAAAAGGTATACCTACTCCTTATACTCAGCAAGTCTATTTTAGGCTTTTAGACGAGAAAAAGAGTGTGTGAGGATGCCCGATCTCAACTCTAAAAAAAGTAAAACAACATCAAGCGATCGGCAGCTTATTGCGATTTATTATGATAGGGATAATTGTTGGCGATCGCATTTACTCTAATCCCATTGACAACAAATTTGTGTTGTGCAAAAAGACTATCATCACTATCTTTCTTTTTGAATATGAAAGAAACTTTAAGAATCAGGATATGAAACGGATAGTCTTAATCGCACCGATTTTAATCTTTTAACGCTAATCTATACAGAAAGGCTGCTGAGATGGCGACAACGCAGTCTGAGAGGTTGGAAATTATCTTTTTTAGCAGGACTTAGCTATAATTTAGCGATATTATGAACGAGCAAAAAATTAAGAGCTATAGTATAACTTTTTCAACAAGATAAAGATGTTTATTTCTCAAGAACATTTAACACGACAAATAAAAGAGTTGAATGACGAACAGTTAAAACAAGTAAGCGAATTTATTAACTTTCTCAAATTTAAAGAGCGTTCTACCAATTTAAAACTAGATGAAGCAGAAATGGCACAATTTTATCAAGAATTTGCTGAAGAAGATAAGCAACTAGCAGAAATCGGTATGGATGAATATGTAGAAGCTTTGTCTCAAGAGGATAGTCAATGACATTTAATCGAGGTCAAGTTTGGCTAGCAAATCTCAATCCAACTCAAGGTTCAGAACAAAGCGGAACTAGACCAGTTATTGTTTTTCAACATAATATTATCTCTAAATTTTCTACTACAATAATAACTGTTCCTTTAACGACAAATTTGCGTCGTGCTAAATTACCCTCATCACTGCTAATTTCTTTAGGTAAAGGCGGTTTAGAGAAAGATTCAGTTGCATTATGCCATCAACTTAGAGTAATTGATGTTACTAGATTGAAGAAAAAGTTAGGTCAATTAGATTCAGATACAATTTCTAAGATCGATCGCAATAATGGTTAATTGTTTATTTTACAGGCGATCGCTTCTTCTCAATATAACCCATGCCACAATAATCGCCTTTATCTGAGAATTTCCTTACAATCGTAAGTAAGGATATATAAAGAAACTTTAAGAACCAGGATATGAAACGGATAGTCTTGATTGCGGGATTTGAATCTTTTAACGCCAACCTCTATCGTCAGGCTGCTGAGATGGCGACTGCGCGGTGTAGGGAGTTAGAAATTATCGTATTTAGCGATCGCGACATTACCGCAAATCCTGGTAAGGTAGAAACTGCGCTAGAGTCTGCCGATGTTTTCTTTGGTAGTTTGATATTCGATTACGACCAAGTAATTTGGTTGCGGGAAAGAGTCCAAGATATTCCCATCAGATTAGTGTTTGAGTCGGCTTTAGAGTTAATGAGTTTGACTCAATTGGGTAAGTTCGTTATTGGCGACAAACCCAAAGGAATGCCCAAACCCATTAAATTTATCCTCAGTAAGTTTAGTAATAGCAGAGAAGAAGACAAGCTAGCGGGTTATCTTAGCTTTTTAAAAACAGGCCCTAAATTACTTAAATATATTCCCGCCAAAAAAGTTCAAGATCTTCGTAACTGGTTGATTATTTATGGTTACTGGAATGCAGGAGGGACAGAAAACGTCGCCTCAATGTGTTGGACGCTAGCGGAGAAATATTTAGGATTGGAAGTAGGTGAAATACCCGAACCAATTGAAACCCCCAACATGGGTTTATTGCATCCCGAATATCAAGGATATTTCACATCGCCTCAAGATTACCTGGCATGGTATCACAACCACGTAGAGACGCGAAATTTCGCGTCTCTACCAATGATCGGGATCTTGTTATATCGCAAGCACGTGATCACCAAACAACCCTACATTCCTCAGTTAATCAAACATTTTGAATCTCAAGGATTAATTCCCCTACCCGTATTCATTAATGGTGTCGAAGGTCATGTGATCGTGCGTGACTGGTTAACTACTGACTACGAACAAGCACAACGAGAACGGGGTAACAAAGAAATCCTCTCCTTATCAGACGATGCAGTAAAAGTAGATGTCATTGTCTCTACCATTGGTTTTCCCCTTGTCGGAGGGCCAGCAGGATCGATGGAAGCAGGAAGACAAGTAGAAGTAGCCAAACGCATCCTCACTGCGAAAAACGTTCCTTATATCGTGGCTGCACCTTTACTCATTCAAGATATCCATTCCTGGACTCGTCAGGGAATAGGCGGTTTACAGAGTGTGGTGTTATATTCCCTTCCCGAATTAGATGGCGCGATCGATACTGTACCGTTGGGTGGTTTAGTAGGAGAAGATATCTATCTCGTACCCGAAAGACTGCATCGCCTGACAGGTAGGGTTGAAAATTGGATTGGTTTGCGACACAAACCCACACCAGAAAGAAAGATTGCCGTTATTTTATATGGTTTTCCTCCTGGTTATGGCGCGACAGGTACAGCAGCACTATTAAACGTACCCAAGAGTTTATTTAACTTCCTCCAGGCGTTAAAAGCACAAGGTTACGACGTAGGGGAATTACCACAAGATGGTGAAGAGATTATCAAGCAGGTTAAAGAAGCAGACGAATCAGCCCCCCAAACCCGAACTTCGGGGGGATCGGTAAACGTTCGTACCCTGGAAAAATGGTTGGGCTACCTTCAAACCACCAGAGTAGAAAAACAATGGAAATCCCTAACGGGTACGGGAATTAAAACTTATGGCGATGAATTTCAGATTGGTGGAATTCAATTAGGTAATGTTTGGATCGGGGTACAACCACCATTGGGTATTGCAGGAGATCCGATGCGGTTGATGTTTGAAAAAGATTTAACTCCCCATCCCCAATACACAGCCTTTTATAAATGGTTGCAAAACGAATACCAAGCCGATGCGGTGGTTCATTTTGGAATGCATGGCACAGTGGAATGGCTTCCAGGTTCGCCTCTAGGTAATACGGGTTATTCTTGGTCGGATATTTTACTTGGAGACATTCCCAACCTCTATATCTATGCAGCTAATAATCCTTCGGAATCGATTTTGGCTAAACGTCGCGGTTATGGTGTATTAATTTCTCACAATGTTCCCCCTTATGGACGTGCAGGTTTGTATAAGGAATTAATCGCCCTGCGGGAATTGAT
Organism: Pleurocapsa sp. MO_226.B13; assembly: GCA_030064795.1. The sequence goes on from JASJEI010000358.1 coordinate 18,491, forward strand.
TGGGGAATATCGGGAAGATACGGAAAAGAATTATGCACTTAGGGATATTATCTGTCAGAAGATTGTCGATGCTGGTTTGGAAAAAGACTGTAAGTTTGAAGAGGGATTAAAGCAGGGGATTAGTTTTACTGTCGAGAATGCGAAGCTGTTTAGTAAGAATGTAATTAACCAATATTTTGTCCAAGTATATGAGTATTTGCAGGTATTAGAACAGCGTCTGTTTTCTTCTGGGTTGCACGTTTTGGGAGATGCGCCAACTGAGGAACAGTTGCGATCGTATTTAGAAGCCTATTTTGATGGAGAGTTGTCTGAGGATGCGATTGAGGATATTATCTCTCGCAAAGACGTTTATCCTCGAATGAGGGCAGAGGCGCAAAGAGATAATGTAGAGACGCAAAATTTTGCGTCTTTAAAAGAAGCAACAAGAATCAGGGATTTGTTAGCGCAGAATACGGATGAGATGGTTAATCTGTTAAGGGGTTTGAATGGGGAATATATACCCCCCGCGCCTGGTGGCGATTTATTGCGGGATGGTAGCGGTGTATTGCCTACTGGTAGAAATATACACGCTTTAGACCCCTATCGGATGCCTTCTCCTGCTGCTTATGAACGAGGTAAGGAGATTGCCAGAAAGATTATTCAGCAGAATTTGGAAGAGAAAGGTGCTTATCCCGAAACTGTAGCGGTGATGTTATGGGGTTTGGATTCGATTAAGACTAAAGGGGAATCTTTGGGTATTTTATTGGAGTTAGTGGGTGCTGAACCTGTTAAAGAGGGTACGGGAAGAATTGTTCGTTATGAGTTGAAACCGATAGAAGAAGTGGGACATCCGCGCATTGATGTTTTAGCTAATCTGTCGGGTATCTTCCGCGATACTTTCGTTAATATTATCGAGTTACTAGACGATTTATTTCGACGGGCAGCAGAAGCGGAGGAATCAGAAGATAATAATTATATTCGCAAGCATTATTTAGCATTACAGGCTCAGGGTGTGGAAAATGCGAGTGCTAGAATGTTTTCTAACCCTGCTGGTGATTTTGGCTCTTTGGTAAACGACCAAGTTGTCGATAGTAATTGGGATTCTGGTGACGAACTAGCCGATACTTGGAAAAACCGTAACGTCTTTAGTTACGGACGCAAGGATAAAGGACAGGCTAGACCAGAAGTATTATCGCAGTTATTGCAAACTAGTGAAAGAATCGTGCAAGAAATTGACTCGGTTGAATATGGGTTAACCGATATCCAAGAATATTATGGCAACACTGGCGGTTTAAAACTAGCTGCGGAAAAGCAAAGCGGTAAGGAAGTAGAAGCCTCTTTTGTGGAAAGTTTTTCTAAGGATACTAACCCCCGCAAGTTAAAAGACTTACTCCGCATGGAATACCGTACTAAGTTACTGAACCCTAAATGGGCAGAAGCCATGGCGAATCAGGGTTCTGGTGGTGCTTATGAAATCTCCCAACGGATGACGGCTTTAATCGGTTGGGGTGGTACGGCAAACTTCCAAGATGACTGGGTATACGACCAAACAGCCGATACTTATATGTTGGATGCTGAGATGGCGAAAAAGTTACGCGATGCCAATCCTGAAGCCTTTCGTAATATTGTCGGACGAGCGATCGAAGCCCACGGACGAGGTTTTTGGAATGCTGATGAAGAGAAGTTAGAGAAGTTAAGAGAGTTATATGAGTCTACTGAGGACGAGTTAGAAGGCGTTACGGTTTAATTGACAATGGATAATGAAAAATCGAAAATTAATTATTGTCTCATCTACAATTCAAAACCAGTAAACAATTTTATTTTATGAGTAATACGCTCAAAGCGATTGTTAATATTGTAGACAATCCAACGTATCAGTTAATGCAAAAATACAAGGGTCGCAATCGCATTAATGGTATTGGAGATGCCTTGGAAAGATTTATTCAAAATAGTTTTGCTGCAACTTTAACCGAGACTGACGAATCACTTAGACTAGAAAAATTAGAATCTGTATTTTCTTATCTTGGTAATCAAAATAATCCACCTGATATGATACTCAAGCGAGGTGATGCTATTGAAGTCAAGAAAATTCAATCATTAAAATCGGCGATCGCTCTAAACAGTTCCTATCCAAAAAGTAAATTATACTATGACGACCCTTCCATAACGGCAAATTGTCGTAACTGTGAAAACTGGTCAGAAAAAGATATTCTTTATACCATTGGCGTGACGAGCGATCGAAGTTTGCGTCACCTGTGGTTAGTTTATGGTGATTGCTATGCAGCTAATAGAGAAATTTACACTAGAATCAAAGCCACGATTTCTCAAGGTGTGAATTCCATTGAAGGCGTAGAATTTGCTGAAACAAAAGAACTAGGTAGAGTTAATAAGGTAGATCCCCTAGGAATTACTAATCTTCGTATTCGAGGTATGTGGCATATTGATAATCCTTTGAAGGTTTTTGATTACCTCTATCAGATAGACGAACAAAAAGCTTTTTCAATGGCTTGCTTAATGACGAAATCGAAGTTTGATTCCTTTCCTCTTGAAGATAGAAATAGTCTCGAAACCAAACCAATAGAAGTTCGGGCTGTTAAAATAAAGAGTCCTAACAATCCAGCAAAGCTTATTGATGCTGTTTTAATGAGTTTTTACGTAGAAAAATGAAAATAGTATCTTTATTTTCGGGTGCTGGTGGCTTAGACAGAGGATTTGAAGCTGCTGGATTTGAAACAATTTGGGCAAATGATTGTGATAAAGATGTTTGGGAGACTTTTGAAAGAAACTTTCCCAGTGCTTATTTAGATAAACGCTCGATTATTGACATACCTTCGTCAGAAATTCCCGACTGCATTGGTATTATTGGAGGACCTCCTTGTCAAAGTTGGAGTGAAGCTGGCGCACTCAGAGGAATTAACGATCGCAGAGGACAATTGTTTTTTGAGTTTATTCGAGTCTTAAGAGATAAACAACCACTTTTTTTTCTAGCTGAAAATGTCTCAGGAATGCTATCAAAGCGACATACCCGAGCATTTAATAATATAAAATATCTTTTTGCCCAAAGCGGTTATCAACTTTCAGTTCAACTTTTAAACGCAGCAGACTATCTAGTTCCCCAAGACAGAAAACGAGTTTTTTTTGTTGGTATTCGTAAGGATTTAAACAAAATATATTCTTTCCCTGCTCCTCATTTAAAGAAAAAATTATTACAAGATGCTATTTGGGATTTACAAAATTATGCTTTACCAGCTAAAGATAAAAATTACACTAACAATAATAAATGTTCTTTGGCTAATCATGAATTTTTGACTGGTGGATTTTCTAGTATTTATATGTCGAGAAATAGAGTTAGATCTTGGGATGAAGTATCATTTACTATTCAAGCAGGAGGTAGACACGCTCCGATTCACCCTCAAGCACCTAAGATGATATTAGTGGATAAAGATAAACGAATTTTTGTTACTGGTAAAGAACATTTATACCGTCGATTATCTATTCGCGAATGTGCCAGAATTCAAACTTTTCCAGACAAACATATTTTTTACTATAAAAATTTGCTTGCAGGTTATAAGATGGTGGGCAATGCAGTCCCCTGTAAGTTAAGTTATTTTTTGGCAAAACAACTTGTGAAAGTTATTCAATAAGAAAAAAAGTAAAGCCTTTCGTAATATTGTCAGACGAGCGATCGCGACATGGAAACAAAGTTACAGAATCGATAAATGCGATCGCCAGTATAATTAAAAAAATTGGTTTAATCTGCTAAATGCCAAAAAAAAACATAGGCGATCGCAGTTAGAGAAACTTCTTCGATGAAATGCGATCGCTACGGATATAAGTCTAACTTAATTGATACTGGTATTTTTCACTATTTAATTTACCGATTAAGATAGCGAGATGCCATACCCAAAGCGTCATTTAGATCGACATCACCATCGCCGTCAGAATCTAAAAAACTGCTAACTACTGGGTTTTGCTGCTGTAAATTATGCTTATTGTTACCAGTTTTAAGCAAATTGAGGACTAAAGGTACTAAAATTGGCAACATCGCTGTAATTGTCCCTGCATTCAAGCCAGTACGACGACTAATCTGTTGAATCATGTCCTGTACTTGAGAAGTACTAAACAAAGTTGATAAAATTTGCGAGTTGGCTCTAGTTCCGCCAAATTGATTCACCAGTTGATTGACTTGCGCCATATTACCGTTACTGCGCTGCTGACGTAAAGCAGACTTGGTATAGTTGCCGACAATAGACATTGCTGATTGTACAGCATCGGGATTGGTTTGGTAGCTTCCGCTGAGTTGCTGTACGGTATCCAAAATCGAATTTAGTTGGTTTGTGCTGGCTTCCTTCTCAGGATTATCGATCGCGTTTAAAATCTGATTAAAAATACTCATTGGCTGTTACTGTAAATTCCGTTTATCAGTCTTGATTATCTATTAGATTGACAACTATACGGAACACAGAATAGATCTTTATACATAAATTTAATCTTTGGTAGTTGCGATCGAAACCAAGTCAAGACTGGATTAAGTAAATTTTCCAATTTGCTTTAGTTGTTAATAGTCAGCTAGCGATCGCTAAAATATTTTCTAACTTTAAAAACTAAAATTATTTAACAATAAATCACTACCTTATTCTTTAGAGCTATTAATTTTCAACCCTAATATATTCGACGTTCTGTTTTTCTGTTTTCAATATTTTTCGAGTGTGCCTAGGTTATTTAGCTATAAATACTTGCTAATTTTCTTTAAAAATTTGTTTTAGATCACAGGCATTTTACTGATGACGTGCAAGTCAAACAAGGCTAATTTGTTATTGTCAATTAATCTAGCTGAATTTTACAAGACTATTATTCAAATTAAATTCGCTTTTAATTGAATTTACTTAAGTGTAAACAAGAATATATCGGATTGTTACTTTAAAAACCTATTTTCAAGGTATTAACAATTAACAGTAATTACTAAAAACAAAAAAATATTACTTCAAATAGTATATTTTCTCCGTAAAATTTACCAGCTAATTTCTATAGTTCAGTAGCCATTTATTCATTATGACTGCCATACCAAGTACCTCTATCTCTTTACCAGGTAATCCTTTTATTGGCGAAAGTGTTGACCTTACTCTGGGTTTTGACAATACAGGAACGCAAACGGGTTATGGACCTTTTGTCCTTTTTTACGTCGATACAACAGGTGCAGATGGTGATGATGGTTTAACTTTTAATAGTGCGACTTATCTAGGTTCTGCGGTTACAACTACGGAATATCAGTTATCTGAAGATCCAGAAAATCCTCCTGCTTTAGCACCGATTACTTTTAATGTTTTTGGGGTCGAACAAACAATTGCTAGTAGCGATATTCCCAGTGATTTTAGTGCGGGGGATACTCTAGTAGTAATGGAACTGCCTTTTGGTAGTTTTGTTGTCGATCAACCCCAGGCGGATATCGCAGTCAACTTAACTGGTAGTGATCTAGCAGATCTTAATACGCCAATTAATCTCCAAAGTCAGGGTGGTTTTGTTTTTGGTAATACAGCGACGGAAGAAACTGATGGTAGTGACGACCCTATATACGAAAATATCTCTGGCGATCCTGTCGATACAGTTACACCTCAATTAGTTACTCTAACTAAAAACTATATTGGTCCGGAAGACGAAACCGCTACAGGGCCTAATTTTGTCCGTCAGTTTGAATTGGTCGTAGATATAGCAGATGGACAAACCATTGAAAATTTAGACGTTACCGACATTCTGCCCGATGATATGCAGTTTGTTGACGTAGTATCTATTGTCGATTCTAATGGAACAATTAATTCCAGTAGAATTACTGAGGTTGCCACTCCTGACGATGGTGGCTTAACTTCAATTGGTTCGGTTAACGTTACAGAAAATGATGTTAATTCCGATGGCGTTCCCACTCCTGGCGGTACACTTTCACGTCGTATTGATAGCGTTACGGGAACGAGTGGAGAAAGAGATTTAGTACTAACCTATGAATTCTTTATTCCTCGTTTAGATGCCAATAGTGATGTCATTATTAATGCTAATAGTGGAGATGACATTATCTCGACCAATGAGTCGCAGTTAGGGGATAATGATGATACGGATAGTAATAATACTTGGGATCCTGTAGATACCAGAGATACTGATGCAGAAGTATATGTTCCTTCCACTTCTACAGATCCTAATGTCCCGACTCATGACTTAGAAGATCAATCTATTGCCATTCAAAAGTCAGTAAGTAATATTACTGATTCGGAAAATACTCCAGGGGATGTTTTAGAGTACACGATTGATTTTCAAGTCTCTGATTATTTTGCTTTCCAAAACATTGATATCTTTGATACCTTTTCTGACGGTCAAAGATTCGATACCAGTTTTACTCCTACTTTTACCGTTACCGAACACGGACAAACTAGTACTACAGCTAATTTCGATCTAACTAACTATATTGTCGATGAATCACAAATTGGCAACGATACTCTAGCGGGTACTGATGGTACTACCGAAGTTACTTTTGAAATTTCCGATGAATTAATTACTCGCAACTTTGATGATGGCGATGGAAAGCTAGTCGGGGGTGGTGTTCCCGATGGTGGCTTTCAAGATGGAGGAACTTCTTTAGAGAATAATCCGCCTTTACCTCAAGGTGCAACCGAAGGTACGATTACTTTCCGTACTGTAATTCAACAGGAATATAGCGATACATATGATTCTGGGGATGCTTCGGTTGATATTGGCGATAAATTAGATAATAGTGCCATTATTGATGGAGAAGTTCTTGATGTTGATAATCTCAACGCGACAGGTCAAAGCGAAGATGATGACACCTCTGCTGCTGTAACGATTCAGGAAGGAGAACTTTATAAAAGTATCTATGCTATTAATGGCGAAATTTTTACTGGTGCAGATACAGATACGGATCTTAGTGATGGTTTAACGGGTTATGCCAATGGGGTTAATATTTCGCCTGGGGACGAAGTTACCTATCGTTTAACCTACGAACTTCCTACTACTGATGTAGAAGATTTAACTCTAACGGATTATTTTCCCTTACCGATCTACGATGCCGAGACAGAATTTGCTTCTACTAACTTCGATCCTACTGTTGACAGTAGCGTTCCTAGTGCGGGTTCGACTAAATACGGCCCTTTAGATACATTTTCGACTCGCACAGATGCAGGGGGTAATAATCCCAGTCTGACTTTCTCGGTCAGTGATGATAATACTAACAAATTAACTTACAGTTATGCTGATTTCGATGATGACGATAATCAATCTTCAATTGTTGATATTTTAGTCACCGTTACCGCCTATGACGAACCTGCTGCGGATGGTTTACTATATACCAATCAAGTTCGTGAGACTAACCGAACCACTTTTAACGAAGACTCTTTTCTGGATGAGATTATTCAAGTCACTTTAGATCAACCAGAAGTTTTAGAGATTACCAAAGGTGTTGTTGCTTACAATACTAATGGCACGAGTATTCCCAACCCCAATTTTACTGTACCTTCTGGAGTTAGTTTTGCTACAGGTGGCGGGACAACGTATACAGGAACTAGCGATCCTGTCTCTTCATTGGATTTAGATTCAAATCCCATTGATAGTAACCTCACTGAAAGCTTAGAAGCTGGAGATCTGGTTACTTTTGCTATTACCGTAGAAAACACTGGTAATAGTCGCACTGGTGTTTTTGATGTTACTCTGCAAGACGACTTACCGACAGGATTTACTATTCCCAATAGTGGACTGAATTTAAATATTACCGATGGTACGGGTGCAACTATTGGTTATACAGGACTTGATGATAATGATGGTTCGGGAGACGATTTATTTGGTACTGGTATTGAGTTAGTCGATCCTGGTAGCGATCCCAATACTGATGCAGGTGCGCTTAATGCTTACGATGATAACTCTGGGGAAAATATCGCTGTTGTCACCTTTGACCTTGAAGTTGATGATATTGCACCCTATCAAGATTCAGATGATACTCGCGACCAAGAACAGCTAACCAACACGGCAACTTTAGTCAGCTACGCTAACACCGATAATAATCCCAATGTTTTTACCGCAGGTTTGACGGATACCGCGACGGTAGATATCGAACTTCCTGAACTTACCAAATCAATTATTTCTACTTCAGAAGCTCATACTTCCGAAGATGATGATGGTAAAGAGGCTACCAATGCCTCGCGGAGAAAACTGGCAATTGGTGAGATTGTACGCTTTCGGTTGTTAACTGCTATTCCTGAAGGTACAGCTAACAATTTTCAGATCGAAGACAATTTACCCAATGGTTTTGTATTTCTCAACGACAACACCGCCAAAGCTGCCTTTATTTCAGACCAAGCACCGATCGCTTCCACCACTACTACTACCAATTATGATAATCCCTTAGACATTGGACTAGGTGATTTTGCCGACTTTTCGAGTATCAGTGGCGATCCCAATCAAGACCTGTGGATACAAGGAACTACCGCCGATATTGTTAGTCCTACTTTTAGCTTGCCTGATGTCAATGTGGGTTCGAGTATAAGTATTGGCGATAATACACAACCTGCCGATCCTGATGTTCCTGACCCAGATGATTATAATGCCAGTACCGATATCTATTTTAAGTTTGGCGATCTCAACAACCCAGACCGCGATACCAACGAAGAATATGTAGTTATTGAATTTAATGCGTTATTGGCTAACGATGCCTTAGATAATAACGGCAATGTTGACATCAATAATGAGAACAATAATCGCACTAACGATTTTCAAGTTCGTATTGGCAGAGGAAACAACTTTAATAGTTCGGATACTTTAGTTCTTTCCGAGGATATCAATCTCAAGATCGCCGAACCAATTATCTCTCTAACCAAGGAAGTTAGCGACAATAGTTCTTCATTCAACAACACCAGCTTACTAGCAGATTCGGGAGATACGGTCTATTTTAGTTTAACTTTTGATAACAAAGGCAATCAGAACCGCCGTGCTACGGCTTTTGAAGTCAACCTCACTGATACTGTCCCAGACGGCTTAACCTTAACGGGTATTGAAAGCATCAATTGGAATAACGGCGATGGTAGTGGTGGCAGTGGCAACACCAATACTGGTATTGTCAGCGGTGACGATATCGATGTTGGGGATATGGTGATTACCCCCACCTTCGATACGGTGACGGGTGCAATGGCGGTAGATGTAGACCAAATGCCTACGGATGCTGAGATTGAAATTATTTATTCCGCTACGGTAGATTCTGATGTCAATCCTGACGAGTTAATTACTAACACGGCAGATATCACTTATAGCAGCTTACCAGGGACGGGAACAGCTGATAACGCTACTGGTTCGGTTACTCCTGGTGCTTCTGGTTCTACAACTGGAGAAAGAAACGGTGATAGCACAACTAATTCGGCTAACGATTATTCTGCTAGTGCTAGTGGTAATGTTCAGATCGATCCCTTGGTTCCCACCAAAACTCTGAGATCCACTTCGGAAACTGCTACTAGTACTGAAAGTGAGGTAACAATTGGAGAGATTGTTCGCTATCGGTTAGCAGTAGAAATACCTGAAGGTGAAACTGCTGGTTTTACTATTACTGACGATTTACCTGCTGGCTTAACTTATATCGGAAATCCCAAACTAGCTTTTGTTGCTGACGGTACGGGAACGACTTCAGGGGTATATTCTGACGATCCAAATATTCTTAATAATCCTCAAGTTACCGATAGTTCCTTTACCAATCCTACTTACGATCTAACTACTGGAATAACTGACGCTAGTGGAGATTCTACTTTTACTTCGGGTGAAGACGTTACCTTTAGTTTAGGCAATATTACTAACGCCGACGACGATAGTGACGAAGAATACGTTGTTGTTGAGTTTAATGCTCTGGTAGAAAATATCGATGCCAACGATAATGGCGATACTCTTGCCAATAGTTTCCAAGTCAGCGCAAGCAGTCCGACACAGACTCAAACATCAGATCCAGTCAATGTTACTATTACCGAACCGATTCTTGGCAGTATTACCCATACCGCTTCCCCAGAAACAGGGGATGCGGGAGATACGATAACCTACACCGTTACCTTTTCTAATGACGGTAGTGCAACGGCATACGATCTTAATATTACCGATACTCTCCCTGCGGAGTTAGATAATTTAGCGATTAGTTCTAATTCTGTCACAATTTTTGATGACTCTGATACACCTCAAGATGTTACTAGTTCCTTTACAGTAAACGCCACCTCTACAAGTTCTACTGATGGCACATCAACTGATAATGACAACGTTGATGCTTTTGACATCGATCTCAATGAATTACCAGCTAACTATAGTGTCGAGATTCAATATACTGCCACTATCGTCGGGGATATTACTACCGAAGCCAGTATTGATAACACAGTTGATGTAACCTATAGTAGCTTACCTGGTGAAGATCTTGACGGTACTGATAGCAATAATCCTGGTACTTCAGATACTAATCCTACTGGTTCTGATGTCAACGACACCACTTCTGGTAATGCAGACAGCGAAAGAAATAGTAGCAGCAATGGAGAAGGAACTAGTGTTAACAACTATGCCATCAGTTCTACCGAAACTGTTACTGTCGATCCGTTAGTACCAGTCAAGAGACTAGTGGCTACTTCGGAGTCTCATACTGCTGATGATGATGTGGCAATTGGGGAAATTGTTCGCTATCAGTTAGAGGTGAAAATTCCTGAAGGTGAAACTGATGGTTTTAGCATTACCGACGATTTACCTGCTGGCTTAAAGTATTTAGGAAATCCCAAAATTGCCTTCGTTGCTGACGATAGTACCAACGGTATTGATTCTACTGCTATTACCGATGCCGATCCTAATACTGCTCCCAATTTAGACCTTACAGGTACTGCTGCCACTACGCCAGAATTCGATTTGACTACGGGAATAACTGACGCTAGCGGAGATTCTAACTTTACCTCTGGAGAAGACGTTACTTTCAGTTTAGGAGATTTAACAAATAGCGATCGCGATAGTGAAGATGATGAATATGTCGTTATTGAGTTTAATGCTCTTGTAGAAAACGTCAGCGATAACACCGACGGCGGAACAAACGATCCTCTCAGAAATGAATTTACGGTGAGTGCCACTGGTGCGACAGATCGAACTTCCAATCCTGTTGATGTCGATATCGTCGAACCTTCTGTTATCGATGTCTCTCAAACTGTTTCTTCCACTACAGCAGATGCAGGAGATCCCCTAACTTATACCATTACTTTTAGTAATACTGGTACGGCAGATGCCTTCGATCTCAATCTTACTGATACTCTTCCTACTGGATTAGATAATTTAGCGGTTAGTTCTGTCACAATTTTTGATGAAACCAATACTGCTATTAATTCCCCTGGATACACTGACAATTCTACTAGCTCTAATGACGGTACTTCTACCGACGATCCTAACGCTGATGTTTTAGACATCGATATTAACCAATTACCAGTTGGATATAGTGTTGAAATTCAGTATACTGCCGACGTGGTTGGTGATATTGCTCCTGAATCAGAAATAAATAGTACCGTCGATCTTACCTACACTAGTTTAGACGGTACGGGAACGGCTAATAACGATACGGGTTCGGATAATACTGCTGCTACTTCGGGAGATGCCGATGGCGAGCGTAATGGTTCGGGAACTGGTGCTAATACCTACACCGATAGTAACGATACTGCTACCAGCGTTACCATTAATTCTCTCAATGCGGTTAAAACTCTAGCCAGTACCTCAGAAACATCAACTACTAACTCAGATGTCATTATTGGCGAAACAGTCCGCTATCAACTGGCGGTAGAACTTCCTGAAGGACAAACTGATAACTTTAAGATTACCGATGCTATTCCCAATGGCATAACCTATAGCGGTAATGCCAAAGTTGCCTTTGTAGCTAATGATGATTTTGCTGGTTCTGGTACGGGTATTGATTCGAGTACCATTAGCGGTTCTGGTATAGATATCGAGGGGAGTGCTGCTGCTACTCCGACTTTCGATCTAACTACAGGAATAAGCAGCGAGATTGGAGATGATACAACATTCACTTCTGGTGAAGATGTTACTTTCGATCTAGGCAATCTCACCAACACAGATAGAGATAGTGACAGCGAATATGTCGTTATCGAATTTGACGGCATAGTTGACGGGGTTGGTAGCAATGCCAGTCTAGATAATACTTTTACCGTCACTGCTGGTAGTAGTAGCAATATCACCGCTACTTCTGGGACTACCACCGTAGATGTAACTCTCGATTATGGTGATGCACCCGATAGTGGCAGTACTACACCCAGTCAAGGAGATTATTTAACTTTAGCTAGTAGCAATGGTGCGAGTCACGGTATTCGTACTGGTTTAACCATTGGTACTGAAATTGATGCGGATGGAGGTAATTTACAAAATACTACTGCTGATGCTGATGATAGTAGCGATACTGGCTCGACAAATGACGAGGATGGAGTTGAATCTTTCTCTATTTTAGAAACAGGAGCAGATTCTTATACTGTTGATGTTGAGGTACTTAATAATACGGGAGAATCAGCAACCCTAGTTGGTTGGATTGATTTTAATCGCAATGGTAACTTTGAATCTGAAGAAGCTGTTATTGCCGATGTTCCAGATAGTACTACCACAGCTAATCCGATCTCTCTGATTTGGGATAGAGATACCTTAACTGGCGGTACTGTCGGTGATGGCTACGGAGAATTGCCCAATATCAACGATATCGTTAGTGGCGATACCTATGCTCGCTTCCGCCTCAGTACTGACGCTGATTTAGACGATGCTCTATCTACGGGAATAGTTGATGATGGGGAAGTAGAAGACTATCAACTGACTATCTATAACACTGTAGACGGTAATCCTTATTCAGATACCATTACCGAAGCTAATAATGTTCCCGATCTTATTACCGCAGGAGAAGGACAAGATACCCTGACTGGCGGTACGGGAGAAGATATTTTTGTTTACACCAAAACCAGTGACGGGGTAGATATTATCGAAGACTTTGAAGACGGTACGGACAAGATCGATCTTAGTGCTTTGGTTGCTAGTGGTGGCGAACTAGATGGAATTCCCTTCACAGACGATCCTTTCACCGATGGCTATGTTGAAGCGGTAAGCTTTGGTTCTCACACCATGATTCAAGTGGATTTTGATAATTCAGATACTTTGCCAAAAGATGTAGTCTTACTCAATAACATTAACTCGGCCAATATAACTGCTGATGATTTTATTTTCTAAATTAACCAATCTTTCAAGATCGGTCGCTATTACCTATTTATTTTGATTTATCTTCAATTTGGTGATTAATTATGTTTCTATCTAATTCTTACAAGTCCTTCTTTTTAACTACTAGTGTTGTGGTTGGTGGTTTTGTTTTTAGTTCGCTTGCTTTTACTAGTTCCGTGGCAGCTTTTTCGGTAACATTTGATAATCAGGGCTTTGAAGATACAGTCGATGAAGGAACGAACAATTTAAATGACAATCCAGCTTCGGGTTGGGAAGGTACGGGAGACGTTTATATTGATAATTCCACTGGCTTTTCTCAAATTAGTCCTGTTTCGGGTAATTCTCAAGCTGTAATTACTACAGGACGTGATTCAGAAGTTGACGATCCTGCTACCTCTGCGGGTACATTTAATCTTTCTGGTTTCGAGCCTGTTACCGCTACTTCTGATAGTAGTGCTGATGCATTACAGGACTTTTTAGGTTTACCGACTGGTGCTTTGAGTATCTCGCGATCGCAATCTGCTGATAATAGCAAGTCTCGCACCGCCAAGGAAGGTTCTGGGATTTATCAGGATATTAGCGTTACTTTTAGTGAAACAGATATTAGTTCGGGATATAACGTTTTTGAATTAGATTTCAATTGGGCTTATCTAACCAATGATGGTATCTATGATTCTCGGTTGGGAGAACAAGATTTTGCCTTCTTTACTATTTTTGAAGATCCTAGCAGTACCGATACTAACGTTACTAATGCTCGCGAAATTACTGCTCTTTTAGATAGTAGTGCTGGTGGTACTAGTAGCCTAAGTTCTGGCGAAACTAATTTTCAGCAGGTAAATACAACCAATTACGATCAAAATAATCTTAGTAACAACTATACCTATACTTCCGAACCCGTTACCACCGCAGGAACCTATACCTATCGGGTTGGCTTTGGGGTAGTGGATGTGGATGGTGTCGATCGCACTTCGGCTTTAGTCTTGGATAATTTTAGCGTGCAACAAGTTCCCTTTGATTTTTCTCCTACTGCTGGTATTGCTGTTGTTTTGAGTTGTAGTGGGTTTAGCTATCTTCGGCGCAAATTTAAGATCTAGAAGCACTTTACTGGACTGATCAGCTTAATTTGAGGTATTAGGAAGAGTCCACAGATGAACGCAGATGAACGCAGATGATTTGTCTGTTCGATCGATACTCTTGGGTTTTTGATATCTCTAGATAGTCCTGGCTTTTGGCGATCGTTTATTGAACTTAACAACTATCTTTGTGCAGTTTCCCCTTTGCGCCTTCGCGTCTCTGCGAGAGACAGATATAATGGCTCGAATTAGCTGAAACAGTCCACTAGAACAGCGATCGATTTTTGCTTCTGGAAAATACCAACAGCTAGATTTCTACTTTTATTTAACTTTTATGTTGGTTCTTTAAGAAGTACAGATCAAATTGTAATTCTAGTAACTATTTGGCTTCAGTCAACTATTTTAGATAAAGGTAGATATAACATTTTTGTTTAATTGGTATGAATTTTTAGGTTGAGATGTCATTAGTCACTAGTCCTTAGTAATTTCGCGATCGCCCTTGGCGAAATTAAATATCTATCATGTAATAAGTAATTAGACCTCAGCTTGGATTTTGGAGATTAACTTAAAAAGCATAGTTTTGTAGGAGTCTAAATACATCAGATAACTCTAGAAATTCCTTCTCAATTAAACTGTTTTGATTTGACCTAAATCTAAAAACTCAAGGCTATAAAAACATTAAATTACTATTGAGATTATTTTCATTTTTAACCTTGCGGTTTAGTAACTAGCTAGAATATTTGTAACGCTCTCGCAGTTGCTATCGCTCGCCACCATAACTACAATATCTAGGAGCAGAATCGTGAAAGATACTAGGATCAATTTTGCCAATATCACTAATATAAACGA
>JASJEI010000359.1 GCA_030064795.1 Pleurocapsa sp. MO_226.B13
ACCTTTCAACTCCTAGGCTTTTCATACATGGGGCGTTTACACCCGTTGCCTTGGGTGAACCGAATCGCCTTTGTGACTCTCATTCAGTAGAATAGAGAGCGGGACTTCTCAGCCTAAAAGATTAAATACTACGTTTTAGCGATTTGGGTTAACTTGGGTGTAGCGTTTACAAGCTAATAGTAACCCAAATATAACCCGAGTTACTCTTCTTCATAGTCCCTTCAAACATCTATATACTTATCGATACAAGAATTTTTTATCTAACTTCACACTAAAGCAGCCTTGTCATCTTGGAATATGCTGTCAAAAATATCAAACTATCTACAACTGTAGAGAGCAGGTAGTGTTCTAGATGTGTGGAAATGATGCTATAGTGCTCGGAACATTACCTTATTTTCTGGAGTTCCCTAACAGTAACAAATAGTACTGTTTTGTCTAAATTAGTCAGGCTAAAGTAAAAAAAATCAGTTATTTAAGTCTATGAAAATAGAATCAATCGAGCAACAGTTGATTGAAGGTACTGAGACGATTTTGACCAGAGTAATGCTCAATCAAGTTAGCAGCCCTTGTATACTATCAAGACTCATGATGGATACTTTAGGAAAGCCAGGAATTGATAACGATCTTGAGTTTCTTGGCTCTGGAAGTCAATGGGAAGTGGTCTGGACTGAACCAGAACTAACTATCGAGCAAACCAGGGAAATAATTAATCGCGCGATTGGCGGAGCCTAGCCGAAGGCATCGCACCATCTGTGTAAAAGCCATAGATAATTTAAGATTTTAGGGGAACCGAAGATGAATAGTCCCATAACAGATAAGCAAAACTCTGCTGAAAAAACTACTCCTGCATCTTTTAAACTAATAGATCGAGATCACCCAGAAATTCATTGGATTTTGACAACATCACCTCAATCAAAAGAGCGGGTTTACTTTGAATATAATTTTAATGAAGCAATTACAGGCTGGTTTTCCGTCATTCCTAAATATTTGCTCAAACGTCAGCAAGTTCATTACGCTCCTTTATACTACACTCGCCCCGAGGCAGAGGCGAGAAAAGTTGATGGTAATTTTGCGGTTGTGGAATTAATCTGGGAAGAAATTTAAATTTAGACATAATTCAGACATTTAGAGGGCAGTTCTGGGTTATTTTAGGATGGGTACTCATGCGATCGCACTTCAGCAACTTTTCAACCTCTTTGGGAGATTGTCAAAAATCTGTACTTTCTAGATCTTCCTCTATCTTAAAAATGTTCAATTATGCTCAAACAATATTAAAGCCCGTTGAATAACTTAAACAACGAGCGGTCAAAAAATATTAATTATTTAATTATTATTGAAATTTAGACTTCTACTTCTTGTCTGGCTAAAAGAACGGGACAGGGAGCTTTAATCCGAATATAGTCAGATAAAGAACTACCCAATAAACGCTCAAGATCTGGTAAGTTTTTGGCAATAGAAGGACGACGTTCTGGAGAACCAAGAATCAATAGATCGATATTTCTTGCCTCGGCTAGACTACAAATCTTTTGGGCTGGTCTACCCCCTGTGACCAAACATTGATAGTCAAAACCCATCCTTTTAACTTTGGCAACCGCGGTCGCTAAAATAGGATTATTTTCCATATCTTCTTGGGATAGTGCCAGATTAGGATCTAAGTCGGGGTTAACGCGAGTCAACAATATTTCGGCATCTTGATATCCTTGTAGCAAAGAAAGAGTAACATCCAAAGCATAGCTTGCAGCAGGAGACTTATCCATGGCTACCATGACTCTTTTGAGCTTCTTGACATATATATCATCCTTAACCAACAACATAGAACGCTCTGTTAGTTGAAAGACATACTGACTGACAGAATTGCTCAAAATAGACTGTAGCTTACCCAAACCACGCGAACCCATAATGATTAAATCGGCATCTATCTCTTTAGCGATTTTCAAGACGGTGGTTTTTGGTTCTCCTTCCTCTACTCTACTAATGACTCTTCCTCGATCTATATCTAGTTTGGCGATCAGATCGTTAATCTTAGAGTCTGCTTCTTCTTGCGCTTCAGATTCTTCCTGAGTAGTCGTAGGTGAAATTACTCTCAGAATCGATAACTGAGAATTCTTAGCAGCGGGAAGCTCTAGCAAGATCTTAAGCATTTCTTGAGCGTTATCTGCGCCAGAGTCAGCATACAAAATTTTATTAAACATTGTCAGTCTTAGAAGTTTTACGATCTTTAGTTTCTAATCTTTATAGATTACTGCTAATCCATACCCTCAAGATAAACAACGAGTATAAAACTTAATGACCGACCAAATTTAACCCCGTCTGAAAGTGCGAAAACCGTAGTTTTTGAATCAGAGATGGAGCGAGTCAAACAGCAGGATATAATTTCTACTTGTTTATCCCCGAAGGGGGCTACTTGCTACTTGCTACTTACGAGCAGTTAACTTAAGAACTCCAGGTTTCAAACTGGATGCGATTTTACTCTGGCGTATGTGCCGAGCGAAAATATTTATTCTGATTTATTTTTGGTTTCGAGACGAAATAAAAATACCATCAGAACAACTACACCTAATTGCAGGAAAAAATTAGGCAAATTATGCTCCAAATTTTGTCCAGCTGCTAACTTAGCTAAAAAGATAAAAGCTCCAATTAGACCAGACGCGCCAAAAGCAACATAGAAAAACTTTCTCAAACCTTTGTAGGGGGCTTTGGCTTCTGCACGTAGTCGAGCGTATTTTTCTGGGGTTAGATTATTTTTCTTGGCTCTAGCTAATTCTTCGGGAGATAGCTTGGTCATTATTGAGATTTGTTGCTGATATTTAAAGATATTAAGTATTTTAACTAAAAAGGAGAGGTTAACCAGAAAAAGTTACCTCTCCACTCAAGTATTATTCAGTTTTAAAGTCGGGGGTAAATTATTCAACTATAATTTTGCCTACCATTCCTGCACCACGGTGAGGTTGGCAATAGTAGGAATATTCACCAGCTTCGTTGAAAGTACTTTCATAACCGTCTCCTGGAGAGAAGACTAAATTTTTGTGAGATTTGTCAGTAGCATTTTCAAATACCACATTGTGAGGAGCCATTTTGTTATTTTCCCACTTAACTGTATCTCCTTCTTTGATGGTTACAGTTTCAGGAACAAACTTGAGCATTCCATTGTCGCTACCCATTTTTACTTCAACAGTTTTAGCTTGTGCAGGATTAACGTTAAAGAAAAAAGTAGATACTACTAATATTAATGCTGACAATAACAAACTTAATCTTTTAGTCATCTTGTTGAACTCTCTTTGCCAAATACGATTTCTTTTAGTGAACATTTTTCAAAATTGAGAATTAAAAGCTTGAATGCAACCCAATTGCTTTTTGCAAAAATTGAGTGGTTTTCGATCGCCCCTATCCCTGACTATTATATTACTACAGAAGTTTGACCATTTGTAAAAGTTTTACAGCTTGTCTTTTGACATCATTTTACGGAAAACCGACTATATCTACGTAGGTAGCGATCGCTATCTAGGTTTTTTGATGGAAATTTAAAATTTTGAGAGGAGAAATGATGTTCGCTAGAATCCTATCAACCCTATTAATATTTTTGACCGCAGCTATGTTTACATTTGCCACACCAGCGATTGCTGGAGATGCAGCTAGTGGGGCGAAAATCTTTAGTGCTAACTGTGCTGCTTGTCACGCTGGAGGCAGAAACGTGATTAACGGGGCAAAAACTTTGCAGAAAGATGCCTTAGAGAAATACGAAATGAACTCTATCGAGGCTATTACCTATCAAGTTCACAACGGCAAGAACGCTATGCCTGCTTTTAAAGGTCGCTTGAGCGATGCCCAAATTGATGACGTAGCAACTTACGTGCTTTCTCAAGCAGAAAAAGGTTGGTAATTTAAGAAACGAAGAGTAAGGAGTAAAAATAGACAAGATTATCAGTAAATCTTGGTTTTTGCACCAAATTATTTCATAGTCAGCTAGATTTATCCTCAATCTTCTAATCAGGGAGATTGAGGATTTATTATTTTTCAACCCTTCTTCTTCAGTACATCAAGTACACTAGGCAAAGGAAAATGTTACCAAACAAACAGTTTGAGGATTAAAAATATGGTGGCAACTACAGGAATTAGCATGGTAAACCCCATAAACGATCGCTATCGGATTCAAACCAAACAGCTCGATATGCCCCCTCGTCTGTTACTAGGGCCAGGGCCTGCCAACGTCAATCCCAGAGTTCTCTCTGCAATGAGCATCAATCCTGTAGGACATCTCGACCCGACCTATTTGGCATTAATGGACGAGATTCGGGATCTGTTGCGTTATGCTTGGCAAACCGAAAATGAACTAACTATTTCTGTGAGTGGTACGGGTACAGCAGCGATGGAAGCCACTATTGCTAATTCAGTCGAACCAGGAGATGTGGTGCTAGTCGGAGTCAAAGGATACTTTGGTAATCGTTTGGTAGATATGGCAGGACGTTATGGTGGAGATATCCGCACCATGACTAAACCTTGGGGACAGGTATTTAGTCTTGAAGAAATTAAAACCAACCTAGAAACCCACAAGCCAGCTATTTTAGCTTTAGTCCATGCCGAAACTTCTACGGGGGTGCGTCAACCTCTAGAGGGGGTAGCAGATTTGTGTCGCCAATATAATTGCCTGTTGCTAGTAGATACAGTTACTAGTCTAGGAGGTGTTCCTCTGTACATAGATGACTGGGGTATAGACTTAGCCTATAGCTGTAGCCAAAAAGGTTTGGGATGTCCTCCAGGGGCTTCTCCCTTTACTATGAGTAGCCGTGCTGTAGAAAAATTAAATAACCGTTCTCAACCCGTACCTAACTGGTATTTAGATATGTCCCTGCTAGCTAAATATTGGGGAGAAGAACGAGTATATCATCATACTGCGCCGATCAATACTAACTATGGCTTGCGTGAGTCTTTGCGTATAGTTGCTGAAGAAGGACTAGAACAACGTTGGCAACGCCATCAAAAAAATGCCGAAATGCTCTGGGAGGGTCTGGCTGAATTAAACTTGACTTGTCATGTAGACAAAGAGTACCGTTTACCTACTCTAACTACGGTGAGAATACCCGATGGAGTAGATGGTAAAGCGATCGCCCATAAACTACTGACTGAATATAATATCGAAATTGCTGGCGGTTTGGGTGAATTAGGTGGTAAAGTCTGGCGTATTGGCTTGATGGGGTACAATAGCCGTCCAGAAAATGTTCTCTTGCTACTTGATGCCCTAGAAAAAGTCCTCAAACCGCTTCTGTAGTGAAAAACGTTAATAAACGAGCCTATGCTGTCCGTCTTAACGCTACTAGAATTCTGCATCGATTTTGTCAACAATTGCCTTGATTCGATCGCGTTTTTCTAGAGATAAAAACGGTTCGAGAACTTCAAACCAAAACTTAATCAGCAAAGGACTAGTCTCATGTTGCATCGCTATTTCTGCATAGACAGTCATAATTGAACTAGCAATAAGAGTACGATCCTGTTCTCGATAAGATTGCAATTTGGAATGTAGCCAAGTAGATACTTCTTGCCGATAGTGGTCATAAGAGTCAATCATAGACTCTGCTGTTGCAATCTGTTTAATTTCGGTCGCAAAATTGTTCGATAACCGATCGATAATTAAATTGACGTGCTTTTGCTGCTGGCTTGGGCTAGTTAATAAAGGCACACTACCGTAAGTAGAATCTAGTGTTTTACGTCGCTTGGCTTCACCCATGATATTTATTTAATTAGAGATAACTTTATGTGAGGGTCTTACGTCCGAAAAGATCGCTCTCTAACAGCCTCGATCTGGTCTAACTGTTCTTGAGTCGCTCGCAAGTTGCCTTGATTTTGATTTAATAATTCTTCTCCTGCTGCTGCATCTAGTCCCGTCCAGTGCATTAAAAGAGCTAATTTAACTTTTTTCTGGCTTTTTTCGAGCAGTACCTCGGCTTCTTGGCGATCGAGATCGGTTAGGTCGCTAATAATTCTTAAAGCGCGATCGCGTAATTTATCATTGGTCACCGCTACATCAATCATGCGATTACCATATACTTTGCCAGAGCGTACCATTGCCCCTGTAGAGATAATATTTAACGCCATTTTAGTAACCGTACCTGCCTTCAACCTAGTCGAACCAGCCAGGATTTCTGCACCTACCAATAGGCGAATGTCAAGATCGGCATCAATTGGTACTTGTTCGGCACTAACACAGCTTATGGCAACGGTGGTTGCACCTCTGGATTTTGCTTCTTTTAAGGCCCCATGAACGTAGGGTGTAGTTCCCCCAGCCGTAATACCCACCACTACATCCAGCTCGGTAACCTGGCGAGTGGCGATCGCTTTCGCGCCATCTTGGGGGCGATCTTCTAAAGCCTCTGAACTTTTAACCAAAGCCTCTGCACCACCAGCCAAAATACCCTGAACCAATTCAGGAGGAGTACAAAAAGTAGGGGGACACTCTGCTGCATCCAAAACTCCCAATCTACCGCTAGTACCAGCACCAATATAAAATAGTCTGCCTCCTTGTTTGAGGGCAGATGCAGTAAGATCGATGGTTTTTGCTAGGGGAACGCGAGCTAGAGCGATCGCTTCTATGGTTTTGCGATCTTCTTGATTGAATAGATCGACTATTTCCAGACTAGACAAACTATCTAAATTTTGACTTTGGGGATTGATCTGTTCTGTCAATAAATGTCCCCGCGACTGCAAATTATCCATATAGTAAGATTGCTAATTTGTTTACAACAGTCCTTCCAACTGACGACGAATCCGCTCCAACTCATCACTAGCCATTGTTTCTTCCGTGGGAGTATCGGCTTTGGTTTCTTCCTCTTGTAGCCAACTAAATTCTTCCACGTTTTTTTCTGGAGGAATTTCTAGTTGCCCTGGCTCGACTATTTTCCAATCATAGTCAGCTTGACGGCAAAATTGTTCTACTTCTTCTGAATCAATTGCTTCTACTTTGGCTTCTGGAAAATCTTGAGCTTCTAACAATCCTGCATAGCGCAGGGCATCATCTTCCTCTTGGAACATTAAAATAGTATTGCGATCGCCCAATTGAACAGTGTGAATCCCTTCGTTGTCAGTTCCCGCATTAAATAGCAAAATATGTACTAGCATAATCAACTCGCGCCAAATCTCTATTTATGCCAATTACAACATAAAATCACCCTAATGGTTGCATAAAATTATCTTGTTTGTACCTGGCGTTGCCGACTTAAATAGTAACGTAAAAAATAATCTTATTGGCAGCTATTGGCTTTTAAATTTTAGCTTGAAAAAAAAGGCGATCGTCAAGATCGCCTCCTCAAAATCATCTCGATCTGAGTCGAATTTCAATCGAGTTAGTTTCTGGTAAGCCATTTTTGAGCATTGAGACGCTGTATGGTGTACATAACCAACAACTCTAAGTTAACCCTTCTTTCGTCAATCATAAAAGACTCGATCGTACTGGGATTATTGCCATAGGTAGAACTAGAAAAAGCTTTTTGACCCTTGATATCTTCATCAGGAAAATAAATATTAAAGGAGCGATCGCCATTATCCCATTTACCTACTACTTGCCAACAGGGTTGGTTAGAGTTTGCACCCTTAATAGGTACGCCTTGTTGGACAAAGGTTAAATCTACATCCCCAATACCTTCTTTCGCCATTGCTTCTTTGAGTGCAGGAAGATAATGCTCTTGAATAAATTCGCTAAATGGCTTGTCCTCTAGCTTGGGTGGTTTTGCTTTCTTAGCTTTTGCAGCAGGTTTAGCAGCGGGTTTCTTTTCTGCTGAGGGTTTTGCCTGTTCTTGATTATTTTTTTCCTCTGCCATTTTTTACTAGATTTATGCCTTTAGCTAGGGTTTTAATTGCCTGTCATTTTATCACGCTCGCCCAAAAGCGATCGGATTACAATAGTAACTAATATAAAGATGCCTGGGAGATCAAACTTTTATCACGGGGTTACAGCAATTTTCGCGCTCGAGCGACCACATCTTAGTCCTTAGAAGTAAAAAACTTTATTTAGTTCATTATTCCTAATTCATAATTCTGACTTCGTTTGGCTTATGGTTGCTCGACGTTATAAATATCCTCGAACACCTCATTTAAGTTTTTCGCCTGGGATGGGGGGAGATGACCTCAAACTAGATAGTAATCAAATGTTTCAGGGTAAGCAGGTTGTCGTAACCGAAAAAATGGACGGTGAAAATACAACCCTATATTCCGATTATCTTCACGCTCGTTCTATTGATAGTCGGCATCATGTTTCTAGAGCTTGGGTCAAAAATTTACAGGCTTCCATTGCTCATAATATTCCTCCAGGATGGCGCGTATGTGGCGAAAACCTTTTTGCCCGACATTCTATTGCTTATCACAATTTGAAAAGTTATTTTTATGTATTTTCGATTTGGAATGAAGCAAATTACTGTTTGAATTGGTCAGAAACTCAAGAATGGGTAGAAATTTTAGAGTTAGAGTTAGTACCCGTATTGTATCGAGGAATTTGGGATGAAAATAAAATTGCTGCCATAGGAAAAACCCTCGACCTCAATCTCTGTGAAGGTTATGTTGTCAGGAATGCCGAGCAGTTTGCTTTTAATGATTTTTCAGACAACATAGCCAAATGGGTAAGAAGAAATCACGTCCAAACCGACGAACATTGGCTGAATCAAGCAATTGTACCCAATGGTTTACAAAAAATAAAAAAATAGACGGTTCGAGCGACGTTATGTCAACTTTAAAGTTTCTTTCTAGATCGGATGCTTAAAATATTTGACACAGTATTTATGATGGCTTATCATTCAACCATATGGTTGAATCAAATATAACTCTCGATCTGATTTTTGGTGCTCTCGCCGATGCGACACGACGAGACATTCTTAAGCGTGTATCGAGAGAAGAACAGACTATAAGTGAATTAGCAGAACCCTATGATATGTCTTTTGCAGCGATCGCAAAGCACGTGTCGGTACTTGAGAAAGCAAGGCTAGTCATTAAATCTCAAAAAGGCAAGCAGAAAATTGTTCGTATTTCACCAGAAACTGTCAAAGTAGCAGCAGCACATCTCAGTGAGTATGAGAAATTATGGGGGGCCCGCTTTGATGCTTTAGAAAAAATGCTAGAAGACCAGTAACAAGTCAGGAGAATAAATGTATGGCAAATTTGAAAGTAACAATCCCTGATCATTCACAGAATATTTTGGGTACTGTCACAATCAATGCCCCATTAGAAAAGGTATTCGAGGCATATACCAAAGAAGAACTTTTTGCCAAATGGTGGTGTCGTGGTAATCCGATGAAAATATATCACTTTGAATGTAAAGATGGTGGAAGCTGGCATATTGCCGAGCAATCAGAAGACGGTAAAGAGTATGAGTTTACTGGCTGTTTTCACGAAATAGCTAAAAATAGACGGATCGTGCAGACATTTGAATTTTTAGGGATGCAAGAACGCGGACACGTTATGCTGGAAAAAGCCGAGTTTGTAGCGATTAACGCACATACGACTGAAATTAGTACACAAAGCACCGCGATGAGTCAAGAAGATCGTGACAACATGGTTGCAAGTGGAATGGAAAGTGGCTGGAGACAGTCAGTTCAAGCTCTAGGTAAGCTGTTAAAATCAGACAACTAACTAAACTTTAACTAAATGTCGCAATTCTTCCCTAATCTTCTAATTTGGTTGGTAGTAATACCTGCTAGGGGAAGTCAGATCGCTGAACCAAGAATTCCCCTAAAAAGCACGAAGCGAATGAAGCGAATTGGGGGGAGTGTCAAAAGGGAACTTTGCTGTATAGTTGGTTTGGAGCTTAGAAAATGCTGCGAGAACGAGACTTTTGCCAACAAATATTACAGGGAGCAACTCCCAATATAGACGAATGTGTTTCCGCTTTAGGCGATCGCCTTCCCCGATTACAAGAGTATAAATCTACACCTCAAGATCGAGAATGGCACGCAGAAGGAAATGTGCATATTCATACAGGAATGGTTCTGGAAGAAACCTATAAAATCTTAGAGCGAGAGGCTACTCATTTGAACCCAGAGCAACGTCTCAGTTTGATTTTGGGCGCGCTGCTTCACGATATTGCCAAGCCTATAACCACTAAAGAGCAAGATATCCAAGGTAAAATACGTACCGTAGCTCCCCGTCACGCTAGTATTGGTCGTTCTTATCTTGCCCCCAAGTTAATCGGTTTAGGACTAGACTACGCCGTAGTAGAAGCAACTCTGGGCTTAGTGGGTTATCATCACGAGCCAAAAAAACTAGTTATTAAAAATCAAACGCCAGGAGACTATAAACGAGTCGCACGCTTGGCAAATCCCGAATTGCTTTACTGGCTGGAATTAGCGGATATTAGAGGTAGAGAATGTAGCGATCGCCAGCAACAGCTAGATTATATTGAGATGTATGGCTTGTTTGCTCGTGAATATCAAGCCTGGGAACGTTATGGTCGAGAATATCAAAGTTGGCGTAGTTATTTTGAACGAGAACTGGCTGACTGGGATCGAGAGACTCGCGATTTGGTTTTTGGTAATGCGATTAAAAATTACGAAGCAGGCAAGATCTTGTTTCCCGAAGAAGAATTAGCTCGTTCTTATAATTACCGCGATTCTTTTCCTCAAATTGTTCTAACCTGCGGTATTAGTGGCGCGGGCAAATCTACCTGGATCGAGCAAAATCGTCGCTATTGCCAAAGAACAATTAAAAGCTCATCTTCGCGCTCAGCGTCGAGTTGTATGGGATGCTACTAACTTAAGACGCGATTTTCGTCAGCAAATTACCAGCCTCGGCTACAATTATGGAGCATTGATTACCCTGGTAATTTTTCACTGTCGAGAAGATTTGTATTGGGAACGCAACCAGCAACGTCGTTATAGTATTCCCGAACCAGTATTAGCCAGACAGCTAGAAATTATGGAATTTCCCGAACTAGATGAGGCTCATCGAGTCATCATTGTCGATGAAGGGGGACAAACTCTGGCAAAATACGGATTAACTCAAAAAAACTAATCATTCATTAGCTTGGTCGGTAATTTTCTTTGAGATATAAGTCGTACAAAGAAAAAAAAATCCTGACACGGGGACAGGATTTATCGGGTGTGCAAAAATTTTTGAGGAACGAATTATTTCATCCTTAACCTGAACTACGTCGGCAGTTAAAAAAATATGCAGTTCATTCTCAATTTAGCTAAAGTACTCTATTTCGATTATCGAGAGTATCTTCAACTAATACTCCTTCATCCCAGGCAAGATCTCGAACTACAGTAGTTTCTACACCTGCAATATTCTTGATGTCGTAGAAGGTGCGATCGCGCCCCGCGCTCTAAATTCTTCCGTCATCAATGTATATCAGCGATCGCTAGCTGGACAATCATCGACTAAACTTAAATAGGACTTGGTTTCTTCACCCCAAGTTGCAGAATTATACCAGTGTTCTATCCAGACTTTTGCTTCATTGATACTTTCAGAATCAGCAGGTATTTCACAGAGGTTTTTTACGGCTTCGATCGTTCTATTTTCTTTTCCTAGTTGTGGTGCAGCTAATATTCTTAATTTATTAAGTGCCGTTTCACAATTATCGGGAAAAACTTCGAGATTTTTGGGAAAAGACTGTAATAATTCTTGTTTGCTTTGTTCTAATTGAGAGATTAACTTTAAAGAAGATGCTGGATCGACTAAATTTAAATCTTTACAAAACTGCTTTAGTCTATTGGCTTCTGAGGTGAATTCAGATTTTTTCTGTTGGTTCGACTCAGATGAATAATAATTATTAATTGCCAGAATCAAAGGAACAATTAAGGTAATTCCTGCCAAAGTTAACAAAGAACCAAATTTAGTTATCGGTTCGGTCACTTTGGGATCTTCTACATTATTTACATTATTGTTATCGGTATCATTATCGGTTGTATTATCTGGGGAGATATTATCCACTTGCTCTAGTTGCTCGCTTTGAAGGGAAGGGGCAATAAGATCTGGAGATTTTAATTGCTCTGTCTTAGCAGATAGATCTGGTTCGTTCGACTGAGAAAAGTTTTCAACGTCGAGCAAAATCTTTTGAAAAGGGTCAATTTTTGACTTAATTTTTTTTAATTCTTGAACTATCCAATCTGGGTTAAATATTTGCTGATAAATGATATTAGTAACTTGAATTTTATCTCGATCTAAAGCCACAAGCCCTAAAGTTAATAGTTCTTTTTGCTCTTTTGTCTGTTGATATTGCTTGCTAGTTAATAACAAGATTTCCTGATATTCCAGTAGTAGTGAAGCTGGATTGCATTTTTGATTGTTTAGTAAATTTTCTTTAAGCGATCTAATATAAGCTCCTAGCTTAGTAATCTGCCAATTTCTAATTAATGATCCCTCGATCGATCTATCGACAGCACTAACTTCAAATCCCGCGGGAATATTTAAATCGGAGTCGGCAAAAAGATGACAAATATTTTTACTTAAGGTAGGATTGCCTCCCGTCCAAGCCAAAATTCGGCTTAAAATTAGAGATGTCTCGGCATACTTACGGTCTAAATTTAGTGTTTCTCGAGTATATTCTTCTAAAGCGATCAAAGACATTAATTGTGGCGGTCTTAGAAACAAAGCATCTAAAAAAAAGTCGAGAGTATCTGGTTTCAACCAGCCTTTGCTTACAGCCAAATCGCCAAACTTTATGTTGCTAATTTTTTGTTCTTCCAAGATATCTTGAATTTGCTGCTCGGTTAACAAGAATGCTTGTTGAAGGTAATAACCAAGAGGAAACTTTTTTCCTTGCTCCTTAATTTCATCCCATCTCTCGACAAAAAAGTCAACAGTCTGGCTTTTAATTATTTCTTGTAAGACAAAAACTTCTCCCAACTTCATTGGGTCGTGTTCGGATTGAATTTGCAAAGCTTTCTCCAGTTGCTCCTGAGAAATTAATCCAGCATCTTGTAATAATCTTCCAATAGGTATACTATTTTTATTCATTTTCATAGTTTTATCTACTTAAATATATTTTATTGAATAATTAGCTAGTTCATTGCTCACTTAATAGCAAGTCCCCGATACATATATCCTATTACTTTGGGAAGTTTGGGAGCGTAAAACTGTTCGATAGTTACATTTAGAAATTTTTGCTCGACTAAACATTTCAGATTACGATTGAGATGACAACCGTCGGTAATTATTTTCTGAATAGGAGTTAGGCGATTTTGCCAGACTTGAATCTGAGGATCTTTACTCAAGCCATGCTCGATAAAGAAAAACTTTCCCCCTGGTTTTAATAAACGATAAATTTCAGCGATCGCCTTATCTACTAGCGGTATGCTACATAGCGTCCAAGTACATACTACCGAATCGAAGCTAGCATCTGCCATAGGTAAATTTTCGCCATTCAATACCTGGTAGTCAACGGTAATTTGGGAAGCAGCAATACGCGATCTGGCCAGTTTTTCCATTCCAGGGTTAGAATCGACAGTAGTAATTTTTTCAACCCAGTCTGGATAGTAAGGCAAATTCAAACCAGTGCCAAATCCAATCTCTAAAATCTCTCCTGAAACATCTTTGAGAAGCTGCTGGCGATACTGACTGAGAGTAGAATCAGACATAGCCAGATCGATACAGTAAGGAATCACAAAATTAGAATAAAAACCCATATTTTAAGCTTTTTGGTAAAACATCAATAGTTTTTCGTTTTTGACCTAGAATTAATTCTGCCTAAATTAACTTCTATATCCCTTAATCGTCATGCAGTTTCAAGAAATTGTTACCAGGTTAGGTAAAGCAGCCAAAAACAATAGTCTTAATCGCGATCGGGATTTGAATCCTGAAATTACGGCAGTTGCTGCTATAGATGAAGCCACTGCTGGCACTTTGAGTTATGTAGAAGGGGGGAAGTTCACCGCAATGGTTGCTACCACCAAAGCTGAGGCTCTAATTTTGCCGACTAATGAAACCTTGCAGTCTCAGGCAACATCTAGAAATATAGCCTGGATAGCTACTCCCCAACCAAGATTACTTTTTGCCCAAGCGATCGACCTTTATTATCAACCTTTTCAACCCTCTCCAGCTATTCATCCCAGTGCGGTTATCGAACCCGATACCAGGATAGGAAAGGATGTCTATATTGGTGCCAATGTCGTCATTCAACGGGGAGTTACTCTTGGCGATCGCGTTACTATTCATCCTAATGTAGTCATTTATCCCGATGTAACTATTGCCAACGATACCGTCCTCCACGCCAACTGTACGATTCACGAACGTAGCAAAATTGGTTCTGGATGTGTTATCCATAGTGGTGCGGTAATTGGTTCAGAAGGGTTTGGCTTTGTACCGACAGCAACTGGATGGTACAAAATGCAACAGTCTGGCTACACCGTCTTGGAAGATGGAGTCGAAATTGGCTGCAACAGTGCTGTAGACCGTCCAGCAGTAGGAGAAACCAGAATTGGCAGCAATACCAAATTAGACAATCTGGTACAAATCGGTCATGGCTGTAAAATTGGACGTAATTGCGCTATGGCTTCCCAGGTAGGGTTAGCTGGTGGGGTAGTAATTGGTAATGGAGTCATGTTGGGGGGACAAGTTGGAGTCGCCAACCAGGTAGTAGTAGGCGATCGCGTTATTGCTACGGGACAAACAGGTATTACAGGTAACGTACCCCCAGGAGAAATGGTTTCAGGAATGCCCCATATCCCCAGTAAACTTTATCGCCGACTATTTGTAATTTACAAAAGATTGCCCGAAATTTATAAAATGTACAAGGAGTTAAAAAAGCGATCCGAAACAAATTGAGCCTCAGCAGTTGGGATAGAGTTGCTCTAAGATCTCTGGGGTAATCTCGGCAATACTTTTAACTTTAGTTGTTGCGGGAGTCAGAGATAGATCTTGGTATTGAACAAAAGCAATGCTGTCTTGGTCAATAGAAATGTATGAAGGAAACTGACTTTCGAGTAAATTTCGCATTTCGCTGGCAATTATTCTCGTTGTTTGGGGAGTTAGTGAGGCATTAATTGTCCCCAAACGCAGATAAAAATCATTGTCGATCGCATCGGGAAGAGCATGATATTTATGCAAAAGATTAAATTGCTGCAAATTACGACGTAGATCGTCCATAGCCAGAGAAACTCGATTATTTTCCCACGACCAACCAATTAAAACAGGTATAGTTTCCTCGGCTGCTGGTTGAAGTTGAAAAGAGCGAAAATAAAGATGTTGACTGCGACTGAGAAAACGATAGTTAGTATTGCGATCATATCCTCCAAAACGAATAGTCAGAGGAAAATCAACTTGACGCTGAAGATAGGCGATCGAACCCGCACAGTCTAGATATCTTTGCTCTTGTCTGCGTTCAAAGAACCATTTACCAATTATTCCCGACTCAGTTTTCACTCCTTCACAACCAATAATTGTCCCGTGAACTTGTTCTAGTTGATAGGGAATAAATTTGTCTTGAATTAACTGATGATTTGCCAAATAAGCTTGTAACCTCTCAATGAGAGTGATAAACTGCGGTGGTTTATCGCCATAAAAAGCTACCAAACTAACATTGGGAATACTCGATATTGTTCGATTATTGAGATCTGGCTGAGATGGCATAACAGAGAAGGAGCAGAGGAAGCATATAAGTAACAAGAAAGAAGTACAACCTCGAACTGACTACTAACGACTAACGACTAACTATTTTATTTTTTTCCAGCCCGCACGTTCGGGATCGAAATCAGGATCGAAAGCAGTATAGCGATCGTAATATACATCATAATGATAATCTAAGGGTAATTTTGCTTTAGTTAAATCCGCTCCCGCAAAATTCACCTGAGCCAAATAAGCTAGTTTAAAATCCACCTCATGCAATACGGCAGACTGAAAGTTAGCTTTTTCGAGATGAGCCTCTTGAAAAATTGCTTGTGTTAGATAGGACTGGGTAAAATTTACCTCTGTCAAGATGGCTTTAGTAAAATTTACCAATTTGAGGTTAGTGTGAATCAGACTAGAATTGCTGAGATTAGCCTTACTCAAGTCGGCTTTTCTTAGATTAGAGCCATTGAGAACAACTTCTTTTAAACTGACGCTCATCAGAGGTGCTTTGCTCAGATTAATTTTCTGAAAGTTCTTTTCTCCTCTAGAATATCTTTTTAGTACTTCATAAGGTTTGGCAACAGAAATAGTTTTAGGACTATAGATATTGAAAAGATAAGCCAGAAAAAAATCCACAGTCGTCCTTTTCAGATAGCCCTGTTCGACTGCTAAACGGTGAAATCTAGTCTTTTTGTGTTTTAGCTGTTGTAATCTGGCGATCGCCTCTACTTGTTCGTCATTTAATAATCCTGCTTGCTGAAAATAGTATATTAAAGGTTTTTTATCTTTTTCCTCGATAAATTTTGTCCATTTATCAGCAAAAAAATCTACAGTTTCTTGCTTAATCCAACCATGCAAAACCAATATTTCACCGACTCTCATCCCAGTATGCTTTTGCTCTTGCAGAGCTAACTCCAGTTGATGAATAGGAATTAGCCCAGCTTCGATTAAAATTTCGCCTAATGGTTTCTTAGAGAAGTCAGACGAAGAACCAGCAGTTGTTGGAGAATCTTTCATATTGCTTGGCTTTGGGAATAGTCGTGAGAAATTTAAACCACTGAAAAATTGACTTTGATGTTGATATTGATATTATGACGATGCAATTTTTGGGATCTAAACTATTCAGTTATAGCTTTAGTATTGCGATTTCGCTAATCACCAATTCCGACACTCCGAACTCGGGTAGGGACGTTTCATGCGATGCGAAGCGAGTCCTTTAGGGAAACGTCCCTACCCGAATTCCGAATCAATTGTTATGGAACATTGAATTTTTATTTTCGCTGACCGACCAATCTTCGTTTTGACCGCCAATTATTAGCCTATCGATTTGGACAAATTCTTTGCTTAATTGATTCATGGCGTTAATGAGAATGTCGATCGCGATTAAATCGCTCGTCCCCAGATCGAACCAACATCTACCCCACGTACCCAAATATTCAATCTCTCCCATATTGTGCATCGGAGACATCAAAGTCTTGTCTAAATCTGCTACATCATATTCCATATAGCTAATTTCAACCCCAGTATCCTGCACGCGCAAATTTTCTGCATTGAAACCACCTAGCTTACCCAGATAAAACCAAGAATCTAGTAATTCTTCAACGTATTGTTGTTCCATCCGAGAAGGAACTGTGGGAAATTCTAACCAAATCCATAGGTCAAAGGGATTAAATTCTCTAAATTGGACTTCCATAGTTTTGAGCTTACAAATCTTTTAAAATACAGCTTTGGCATATAAATTCTAATCAATACTCTAATCTAGATAATGAAACCCAAAATTTTGTTAACTTCTTTTCAAACTTGGCTTCCCCATCAAACATCTAATTCTTCTGACGATCTTTTGGCAGAAATACAAAAACTAGACTATTCTAGTTATGTTTATTTGTCTTTTTTGAGAAAACTTCCTGTAGATATTGAATTAGCCAGTCAAAGAGTAATTTCTCAAATCCAACGCCTACAACCTGATGTAATTATCTGTTGTGGAATGGCAGAAAAGAGAGATCAGTTAACCATAGAGTCCAATGCTGCTTGTCAAAATGAATGTCTTTATACTTCTGTTAATTTGACAGAATTAACTAAAAAATTAATGGTGACTGAAATTAGCCATGATGCGGGAAAATTTGTTTGCGAGGGACTGTATTTTCAAGTACTCAAATATCTTAAATCGCTAAATAGAAATGTCTGGTGTATTTTTGTTCATGTGCCTTTATTAGAGAAAAGCCACGTGGGTTTAATCTTGGGAGATTTCCACTCGCTCTTTTTCTGGTTTAGGTCTAAGTTTGCCCAAATAAGAGCAATCAATGAAGATTTTAACCATAAATAAGCAATTTGTTAACTAAAAATTGCGATCGCCTAAATACAAAAAGTCGAGCTTAAAGCCAAAATATCAATAACTAGAAAAGCAATTCGCCGATCGCTCTTTTGGGTTATTAGTAATTGCCTTATAGCTCAACCACAAAAATCACCATTTTTATCTTCTTGGTGGTTATACTAACTTTCTCTCTGGTCTTTATCGGTTTGGATAAAGAGAATTAATAAAAAGACAGTAGGAACTAAAACAAATAGAATAGTAGCTACAAATCCCAGATCGTTAACTTCCATATAAAGGCAGCTCCTAAGTAAGCGATTTTAAAACAACATTTAGATCTAGGATATCATTCTTAGGTTGATAGCTAAAGACAGCAGGATTATTTCTTTTTCTTGGAAGGTTGGGGTTTGGTGATAATCTTAACTGGGCCATTGACTAAGGTCTGACAAGCCAAACGATAGTTATCGGGTTTTTTCTTTAATCTACGTTTTTCAAAATCTGTTTTGGGGGATAAATTTTCCATCCCTTCAGCCACCTCGACGATACAGGTAGCACATTGACCGTAGCCACCACAGTTTCTCAGTTTACCTCCCAGGGTGTAGATATCAACTCGATTCTGGAGAGCTTTCTCGCGTAAATTAGACCCCTGTGCTGCGATTACTTGTTTATTTTCCTTTTCAAAGCTAATAGTCGTCATAGAAATTCTCTCTGGTTAAATCCTATATACTATATTATTAAGAAATTGTAAGGGATCTTACGTCTATTTTGAGTTTTATTGCCTTGAGCAGCTTTTTAGCAATTTTTGTTCCAACTCCAAACATCAACTTGTTGCTCGGTTAATTGATTTTTGACTACTATAGTTGCGACATAGTTAGCTGCGGGAATAAAGGAATACATAAACCAATTTGCTGCTGCTGCCACATTCCCGTCAATGGATGATAAGCTGGCAGTTTCAGTCTCGTCAAGAGATACATCCACACTAGCTAACGAACCTGCTAATCCCATTCCTACTGCTTTGAGATAGGCTTCTTTTGCCGTCCAAAGCTTGAAGAATACCCTTTGTTGCTGCTCGTTATCTAAACTAGCAACGAATTGCGATTCTTGAGGAGAAAAAAAACGTCGAGCAATTTTTACAGCATCTGGCATTGCTCGTAGATATTCAAGATCGACTCCGATAGGACTACAGATAGTAAATCCGTATAGGGCATAGTCCTGGGAATGAGAGACATTAAACTGCAAAGATTTGGAGTTGTCTGTATTAAATCGAGCTAATTGGGGTTTACCGCGATCGCCATAATCAAATTTTATCTTCTCAGGATTGATATTTAGATAATTGCCTAATAATTCTCTTAAAATTCCTCTCGCAGCAATAAACCTGTTTTTGTGGATTTCAAAGCGAAATTTATTGGCTCTAGCTATTTCATCAGTAGATAAAAAACTAGCCAAGCGATCGACTGCTACCGCAGGTACGTTTAAATTAGCCCGCCACAAATGAACCCGCTCCCCTTCCAAGCTTGGTGGATCTTGAGGATGTTGCCAAACTATCATTACTGACTCAACTTGTGATTGGCTTTAGCTTTGATTAAAAGGTTTTTATCGTCGGCTACTTCTGACCAACAACTCGCTCCCAATTGTTCTAGAGCCAGTAAACAGGCATACTTTAGATTGAATATCGGTGTATTTAAAGTTTCTTTCAAGATCGGAATTGCTTGAGTAGCTTGAATATTACCTAGGGCGATCGCTGCTGCGGCGCGAGATTTTTGAAACTGCGGTGCGGTATTGTTTAGAGCCTCTACCATTAAGTCATAACTCGACTCGTGTTTGAGCAGTCCTAATAATTTAATTACGTGGAAGTGGGCGCCATAGTCATTATGGGCTTCTTGGGTATAGGTTTCTAGTAAAGCATCAATAGCTTCCTCTGGATAAGTTTCTAACAGGGTTTTTCCTGCTAAATAACAGCGTCCGAAGTCTGTATGATAGAGTTCCCTAATTAAAAAATCTAATGCGGGCGGACGATCGTATTCGTGTACCATCTCAATATCTTGGGGGCGATCGCGAATTATGCGATCCAAACTGGGTTCAATTTCGGCAAAGGCAATTTTGTCCGCACCAATACCTTGGGCTGCTAATAATCTCATCCCGCGCAAACGAAAGGCTACAGAAATAGGAGCTTTGGCGATCGCGCTGATGGCTGGATAATATTCCGCATCAATCAAATCTTGGATACAGGCGCGTCTGACATTAACATCGCTGTCTTGCAAAAATTCTACTACCCGCTCCATTTTACTGTTATCGCCAGTTAGACGAGCGAGACTAGCGATCGCAGCACTGGCAACAGATTTATTCTCATCGTTAACAAAAGCTTGAATCCTGTCAATGGCTGGCTGGTAATCAAAATTTGCTAGGGTATGAATAATCACACGATAGGTTTGATTGGGCTGAGTTAACAAATCGGCGATCGCTTCTAGGAGCGAATCATCCTTGATGCCAATTTCCCCGATCGACCAAACTGCATTTTCTACCGTCAGGACATCTTCGTCTGCCAAACAAGATTGGAGGGTAGGCAATGCTCGAACGGCTTTGAGACGACCTAAACTTTCCACTGCTTTGCGTCTAGCGATGCGATTTTCTAAAGCAGGATTGCGATCTTCTACTGCCTCAATTAAAGCCTGAATCGCTCTTTCAGTAGGGAAGTTAATTAGGTGTGCAGCACCTACATATCGTTCTGATGTGCCATCTTCGGTATTTAGAGGCTTTTTCAATAAGGCGATCGCCTGATCTTCAGTCAAATTAAATATATTAGAAAATCTATTATCCATTACTTCAAAAACACAGCTTGAAAATCATTTGCTCGGTTGAACCAGCAAACTATCTAGTTCGTCCTTAGCATCTAAATTATAAAGATCGTCGCACCCCCCTATATGGCGATCGTTAACAAAAATTTGAGGGACTGTCCTCCTACCGCTTGCCCTTTGCGCCATATTCTTACGCGCTGTTTCATTGCCATCGATTTTATATTCGGTAAAATTTACCCCCTTCCACCATAAAAGCAATTTGGCACGAATACAGTAGGGACAAGTTGCCCAGGTATAGATCTCGACCTTAGCTTTCATCCGCTCTGGATGACGATCAAAAAGAGGATTGAGAAAATCTAACATAACTTGCTTCTTCCTGATTGTTGCTAACAGTTTACTGGTTAACTCGATATTAAAAATACTAAACCAAATTATCAATAAAACAGTTTGTTTCAGGCTGGTGAATCAGATTCGGTAGCAAATACATATATAAAATACTATGGTATATTTAAAATATATTGGTTTTTAAATATGATAGAAGAATATAAATGATTATCAAACAGCAGCTGAGGAGTACTGACCATTGATTCAAGCAACTCTACATCAACTAAAAGTGTTCGAGACAGTAGCGAGAAATGGTAGTTTTACTCGCGCAGCAGAGGAATTGTTAATTACTCAACCCACTGTTTCTAGTCAAGTCAAACAGTTAACCAAAGCTGTTGGACTGCCTTTATTCGAGCAAATTGGCAAAAGTCTCTATCTGACTGATGCTGGTCAAGAATTATTGACTACCTGTCAGGATATTTTTGAACGATTAAACAACTTTGAAATGAAGGTAGCTGACTTAAAAGGAACTAAGCAGGGACAGTTAAAGCTAGCTGTAATTACTACCGCCAAATATTTTGTTCCTAGATTGCTTGGCTCTTTTTGTCAACATTATCCAGGTATTGATGTAGCTCTAAAGGTGACAAATCACCAAGAGATTCAACAACGGATGTCTGATAACAAAGACGACCTCTACATAGTTAGTAATCCTCCCAAAGACACAGACCTCAAAAGTCAACCATTTTTAAATAATCCTTTGGTGGTGGTAGCCAGAAAAGATCATCCTTTGACAGCAAAAAGGAATATAGACCTCTATGAATTAAACGACCAGCCTTTTATCATGAGAGAACAGGGGTCGGGAACCAGAGATTCGATCGTCAAACTGTTTGCCGAGCGCAACATCTCAGTCAAAGTCAAACTAGAACTAGGAAGCAACGAAGCGATCAAACAGGCGATCTCAGGAGGATTGGGAATCTCTATCTTGTCAGAACACTGTCTGATTTCTGAAAGAGTTTCAGGAGAACTGACGATCCTAGATTTCAAGCATTTTCCGATCAAGCGTCGTTGGTATGTCTGTCATTTGTCAGGGAAAAAGTTATCAGTGATAGCGGAAACCTTTCTGGCATATTTACTAGAGGAAAGTCCGAAAATGACTTTTCCAGAATCGAGCATTCTGGCTCAATTGGCCAGGTAAGCTGATGTCAGCCCACTGTTAATTAACAAATGCTGAATTTTTCTCGCTACAATGAAGAGTGGTGTAATTGCAAGATTTCGTTACATCGCTTACAGTTATCAGGATAAAGAAAAGATCATGGCTAATAGTCGTCGCGTGGCCCGCGTAGCTGCTCTAATCAAGCGGGAAGTAAGTCAGATGTTGCTCAGCGAAATCAAGGACGATCGCGTTGGTGCGGGAATGGTAAGCGTCACCGATGTGGATGTTTCTGGTGATTTGCAGCACGCCAAAATCTTTGTCAGTATTTATGGCACAGAAGAAGCCAGAGAAGAAACTATGGCGGGTTTGGAGTCTTCGGTTAATTATGTCCGCAGAGAGTTGGGTAGTAGAATGCAACTCCGACGCACGCCAACAGTAAGATTCATTGAAGACCGCTCCTTAGAAAGAGGAGATAATATGCTCAGTTTGCTCAATAAAATTAGTCAGGAGCGACAAAACAAAGCCGAGACGGTAGAGTGAATTGATCCATTCTCAACAATCGAGGTTCATGAAACCAGCTTGGCAGAATTTATCTTTAAAAGAGCAGATTGCTCAAACAATCGTAGTGCGGGCTTCTGGTCATTTATTTGACCATCAAATTCGTTACCCTGCTTGGGAAGCTTCTAATAGTCAACTACAACATTGGCTGGAAGAATTAAACCTGGGTGGGGTAATTCTTTTGGGTGGTAGCAGTATCGAACTACAAGCGCGATCGCAACAGCTTCAGTCTTGGGGCAAGACACCTTTATTAATTGCAGCCGACATTGAGGAAGGTATCGGTCAACGTTTCCCTGGGGGAACATGGTTTCCACCACCAATGGCTTTGGGGGCAATTTACGAACGAGATCCCTTACTAGCACGACAATACGCCAGGCAAATGGGCGAGGTAACGGCAAAGGAAGCTCTAGCTATAGGTATTAACTGGATACTCGCTCCCGTAGTCGATGTCAATAATAATCCCAATAATCCTGTAATTAATATACGGGCTTTTGGCGACTCTCCAGAAGCGGTTGCCGATCTGAGTCAGGCATTTATTGCTGGTGCTAAGTCCTATCCCGTTTTAACTACCGCCAAGCATTTTCCCGGACACGGAGACACTGCCACTGACTCTCATTTAGATTTACCCACTCTAAACCACGATGATGCTCGACTAGCAGAAATTGAATTACCCCCCTTTCAAAAAGCGATCGCTACTGGAGTAGATAGCGTCATGACAGCGCACCTGCTGATTTCTGCTTGGGATCGACAACAACCCGTTACTCTTTCTAGAGATATTATTACGGGAAAACTAAGGCAGCAATTAGGTTTTGAAGGTTTAGTTGTCACCGATGCTTTAATTATGGGAGGCATAACTAAATATGCCACTCCTGAAGAAGTTGCAGTCTTGGCTATTGAGGCGGGAAATGATATTTTACTGATGCCTGACGACCCTGAAGTTGCGATCGCCTCTATCTATGATGCTGTAAAATCGGGACGTATTCCCCAAGAGCGGATCGAGCAATCTTTAAACCGTATTTGGCAAGCTAAACAAAAAGTATTCAACTCAACTACTACCACCTCAGAATTATCTACTCCCCAAGCGAGAGCGACGGTTGACTCGATCCTACAAAACTCCTTACAAGCTGGAGGCAAAATCCCCCTCATTCCCCCCGTAGAGCGCAATGCTCGCAATTTAATAGTGGTAGATGATGTCTTGAATGCTACTTATCTAGATCTTAATGCTCCTGCGATCGCTATTCCTCAACAGCTTGGTTATCAAAGACAAATTGTAGACAAAGATACCTTGGATTGCATTTTGCTCGATCCTCGTCCCACTTTGTTACAGCTATTTATCCGAGGCAACCCTTTTCGGGGAAATGCTGGTTTGACCCCCAAGACTGAGCAAATTTATCGACAATTAGTAACCAGCAAACAAGTTGAAGGAATAATTATTTATGGTAGCCCCTATGTATTATCGACGTTTCAAAGTTTTATCGGTCGAGATTTACCTTGGGTGTTTAGTTATGGACAAATGGAACAGGCTCAGGCGATCGCTCTAGGGGCTTTATACGATCTTAATTTGGATCTGTTAGCATCGGACAGTAGTCAGAGTTTCGGATTCTAGATAATAAGAATTTTTGGCAATTATATAGTAAATCTAAAGTTATTATTTGAATTTCTTATGCTACAAAGCTTTTGTTATTTTAGATACAGCACAAAGCATAATTTGTTAGGTAATGACCCTGAAGATCGTTTATAGTTATAAAGAGAATTAAATTGAAAAACTATCTAAATACGGTGATAAAACATGACTACTGCTACTATATCCCCTTCTATTTCTACTAGTAGATATTCCATCGATACTTTAAAAGACGAAGCCAGACAGCTAATCGAAACAGGCATTATTAGTCGTCAACAGTCCATATATACTCTCTGCAAATATATCCCCGCTCGCGAATGGGTCAAAATTGAATGTGAATTGGAAAGATGTGATTATTTATTGCGCGATCCGATTGGGGATTTGGTATGCTATGACGATTGGGATAATGATTAATTAAAACAACCAAAAAAAACTAGAATAATAGAATAATATTGTTGGGTCAGATGTGCAGTTGCTATGATAGCGCATCTGACCATCTGAATTCAGAACTCAGAATTCAGAATTCAGAATTTAGGTACAAGCCCCGTCCTTAAGGACGGAAGAGGTTTGGTAGAGGTGCAAGCCGAATTCCAAACAAGTCCAACTCTGAACTCTGAACTCATAATTCTGAATTCGAGCGAAGCGACTTGACCTGTTTAGTTTAATTTGAATGCTGACTATTGATAACATTCAATTAGCAGGAATCAATTGTTCCACCCTATCTTTCCAAGGCTGAAATTTTAGTAATAGCTGTTGCCAAGAAAAATCGGGGTTTTGATTCAGAAAAGCATAACCTCCTGCAATTAAAGGGATAAGTAAACTTAACAGTAACAAACCCAAAATATTTTTCCGTTTTTTTGGCTTGTTTTGCTTTTCTACCCCTGGAATTTTCTGACTCAAAGGCAAAGTCGCTACAGCTTGAAGAGTTGTTGGTTTTTTCTCAACCCCTACGTTGTTGGGAGTAGGTTGAACTGTAACGGATAATTTAGGATCGCGACCGATTACCGATCTCAATTTAGCTCCTTTTAAATTAGCTAGAGCTAGATCGACACCGCTCACATTTGCTCCCGCTAAATCGGTATTGGTTAGATTTGCTTGCGCCAAGTTACTGTAGCATAAAAGAGCATGACTCAAATTAGCATTAGTGAGATTCGCTCCTGTAAAATCTACTCCTTGAAGATTGGCATTGCTAAGATCTGCACCACTAAGATTTTTCTTAACTGCGCCAAGATTAACAATTTCCCAAACAGAATACCATTTAGGATCGATTATGGTTTGGTGGCTAAATTTAGCTTGTTTAAAATTAGCCAACTTAAGTTCGGCATCTTTGAAATATGTTCCACAACATAATGCCCGATTGAGATCGACTTTAGTTAGATTAGCGCGACTAAAATAAGCATTTGTCAGGTCGGCATTTTGTAAATTTGCCTCTGTCAAATCCGCTTTAAAAAGATAGGCACTATTGAGATTGGCACCGTGCAAATTTGCCTTCTCTAGTTTAGTATTACTCAGATCGGCATTACTTAAATCGGCACGAAATAAATTAGCATTGCTCAGATCGCTCCCCGCAAAATCTTTATTTTTAGCTCGATTGTTAACTATTTCCCAGACGTGACGATTTTTGAGGGGAATCAAGGTTTTTTGGTTGAGCTTAGCCCCAGCAAAGATGGCGTAATCTAGGTTTGCCCCTTTCAAGTTAGCATTTTCTAGATTTGCTGCTCGAAAATTCGCGCCTTCTAAATTGGCGTTAACTAATTTTGCTTTAGTTAAATCTGTATTGTTAAAATTGGCGTGGTTTAGATCTGCTTTGGTTAAATTAATACCACTTAAATCAAGATTACTAAGATTGGCTTTGGCTAGGTCTGGAACTACTCTTTTGTTCTTTTCGTACCATTTATTCCATACCGCTACTCCTTGCTGGATTAATGCCAAATGTTCTTGGTTTGCCATCTTAGAGAATTCCTTAACTCTACTACTTTTTGCTAGCCGATCTCTTATCAAGCCAATCTAATAGTTAACCGATAATAAGACTCATAAATCGGGAAAATGTTCCGTAGTATGAGACCTTGATGTTTGACACATTAAATCGTCTATGAGTCTGCTCGATCTAATTATCTTATTGAATTTTATTGACTTTTAGCTATTAGCTTTTATTTAGAGAAAAAAGTTACAATTCAACATAATTTACCACAGTATAAACTAGATAAAATCTCTTTTTGTATGCTGCGTCCAGAGCAAAGAACTAAATTAGACGACACCAACGATCGCTATTTTTATGATTACCCGCGTTTTGTTACTCATGTTGACGATGGTTTTATCGAGCGTTTGAGTAATCTTTATCGCGAAAGATTACAGCCCAACAGCCGTATTTTAGACTTAATGAGCAGTTGGGTATCTCATTTACCAGAGGAGATGGAGTTTGCTCATGTAGAAGGACATGGGATGAATGAAGCGGAATTAGCGAAAAATCCGCGATTAGATCGCTATTTTGTCAAAAATCTCAACCAAAATCCTAAATTGCCCCTGGAAAATGCTGATTTTGATGCCGTCCTGATTACTGTTTCCATTCAATATTTGCAATATCCCGAAGCAGTTTTATCAGAGATCTATCGCATCCTCAAGCCCAATGGCTTGGTAATTATTAGCTTTTCCAATCGAATGTTCTATCAAAAAGCGATCGCAGCCTGGCGAGATGGAACAGATACGGATCGAGTCAATTTGGTGCGCAAGTATTTTCAATCTGTAGATGGTTTCGACCAACCAGAGATAGTAGTACATCAATCTCCCCTCCCAGCTTTATTACAGATGATGGGGATAGCAGGGGGCGATCCTTTTTATGCGGCGATCGCCCAGAAAAAAAGTAGCAACTAAGACATTATTTCGGCGATCTCTTTGCCTATAGCTTTGTATTGATTCCAACCAATATAGGCTCTAGGATCGGGATAGTCCTTAACAATGACACCACGACTGGGCGATCGCTGAAACGCTACTAGTAAAGGAATTTCATGTTTAAACAAGGGCAGTTGGGCTGCTTCGAGAAATTTTTTGGCTTCTCGACCATTTTTAGTCCGAGAATCCACCTTAGTAAGCAAGACTTTGTAGTTAGCATCCAAAGTTTTGAGTAACTCTACTGCTTTGACTGTGGTATCTAGATCTAGATGGTTGGGAGTAGTCGGCAAAATTAGCAGATCGCTACCATCAGCTAGATCTTCTAGTTCTTCAGGTTCGGGTCTTGCTTGGGTATCGATAATGATGTGGGTAAACTTTTTGATTAAACCAGGCGCACCCGCTTGCGATGCCACATAAAAGGGCAGTTTATCTTCTTTTGACCAAACTAATGCAGAACGATTTTTATCGGCATCAATTAAGAGTGTCGGTGCTAAGGTCTGAAAATATGCAGCTAAATGGACTGCGGTGGTTGTTTTGCCCACCCCTCCCTTTAAAGCAGTAATTGCAATAATCATCGGCTGAAGGATGAAATAGTTTATTTGAGTAGTAGTAGTTTACCTATAAGCGAGTCATGCTGGATTCAGATACGCCAATAGCTTGTAAAAATATAACTTTTTTGTTACATTTATTTACATAAATTCAAATGTTGGCTGTTCGAGTATTCGAGCATACTGAACGCGGAATGCGGCGGGGCGTATAAAGTGCCGATACAAGCTCGGCACACAGCCCCTTGTCAGCGCAGACACCGTCGTTTTACGGCGGTGTACCGCTGACTTACTACTTTTATTACTAGGTTAATCTACTGTCCTCAAGACAATAGGTAACTGAGGTGCTATCGGTAAACCGATCGCTCTATTTTGGCAGCGTCAAGAGAAAGCTCTTCACGTCTGCGAGGGAAACTAGTAGAGTGTGTCTGAATAGAAGCAGCTAGCCACTGGCAATT
The DNA here is from genome assembly GCA_030064795.1 of Pleurocapsa sp. MO_226.B13. Next base: position 28,174 of record JASJEI010000359.1, read on the forward strand.
TTCCAATCTCTTAGTTGTTAGGAAAGTAATTAGTGACTATCGATTCGAGTTCGTCCACCCGAAGATGAATGATTGTAATTCAACGTTGTCAACATTGATTTCTCCTGAATTTTTCTGCCTCGGTTGGTCAGCCGAGGTTTTTTTTATCCCTAATTGACCAGTAGGTATTGCTACAATTGTCGATCTAGCTTATTGTTACTAAATTCGGCTTGACTTTCTGTTTAATTGCGGTAGTAGTAGCCTACTATTCAAACCACTGCTTGTAATGCTCTTGGGAGGAAATCAAAACACCGTGTCTTCTGAAATCATGCTCCAGAAACCAGAATCTCGAAATAATCAAGCGGGTGCCAAATCATTTTTGTCTGGTGTGGCAAACGCTGCGGGGGGAACTGTGTTGGGCATTACGATGATCGCCAGTGCCGTTGTTTCTGGCGGTTTAGTTGGTTTAGCCTTTAGCTTTCGTAATCTTCCCGACGTGCGAGTATTGCGTAATTATGTCCCTGCCGAAACTAGCTATATTTATGACATTAAGGGGAGACTATTGACTAGTCTACATGGAGAAGCTAATCGAGAGATTGCTACTCTAGATCAGATCTCCCCCCATCTCAAATTAGCGGTAGTGGCGATCGAAGATAGTAATTTCTATCGTCACAACGGACTAAACCCCTATAGCATTGGTCGTGCAGCCCTAACTAACTATAAAAAAGGTGGAGTCTCTGAAGGGGCTTCTACTTTAACGATGCAACTAGTCAAAAATCTGTTTCTGACTCGCGAACGTACCTTTAGCCGTAAACTAGCTGAAGCTATCTTAGCAATTCGGATCGAGCAGGTTTTTTCCAAAGATGAAATTTTGGAAATGTACCTCAACAACATTTATTGGGGACACAACAACTACGGTATTCAAACTGCTGCTGAAAGCTATTTCAATAAGAGTGCTGCGGAACTAAATTTAGCGGAAGCTGCGGTGTTAGCTGGTTTAATTCAAGCACCAGAGCAATATAGTCCATTTTTAAACTATGGCAATACCAAACGAAGACAGGCACAAGTTTTGGCCAGGATGCGTACTTTAAACTGGATTACTCCAGAAGAAGAACAAGCAGCCCGCAAAGAACCTTTACTGGTAGGAAAACCAACAGCCTGGCGCAGAAGCAAATCTCCTTTTATTACCGAAGCGGTGACTAGAGAGTTAGAAGAGATTTTTGGCAAAGAGAAGCTTTTGCAGGGTGGTATTCGAGTCCAGACTACCATTGACATGAACTTTCAAAAAATGGCAGAAGAATCTGTCAAAGAAAGCCATAAAATGTTGAAGAGTTGGGGCTTACGCGCCGACCAAATAGCATTAGCAGCAGTAGATCCCCGTACTCATTTTGTTAAGGCTTTAGTGGGGGGAGTTGATTATAAATCCAGTCAATTCAATCGTGCCGTTCAGTCTCGCAGACAACCAGGCTCTTCTTTTAAACCCTTTGTTTACTATGCTGCGCTGGCAAGTGGGAAATACACCCCAGGAACAACGATTAACGATGCTCCTGTTACCTATCGCGTTCCAGGGGGGGTTTATCGTCCGCAAAACTATGGCGGTAAAGAGGACTTTGCAGGAGTCATGTCTCTTGCCAAGGCTTTAAGTCAATCTCGTAACATTCCAGCAGTCAAATTGGGTATGTCTGTCGGGTTAGAAGAGGTAATTAAAATCTGTCTTCAGCTAGGAATTGAAAGCCCTATGCAGCCTGTAATTTCTCTGCCTCTGGGTTCAATTGGGGTAACTCCTCTAGAAATGGCTGGAGCTTTTGCCACCTTTGCCAATAATGGCTGGCACTCTGATCCCACGGTTATTTTGCAGGTGACAGATAGTAAAGGAAATATTTTAATAGATAATACTCCCCGACCCAAACGAATTTTAGACCCATGGGCAACCGCTAATCTAACAACAATGCTCAAAGGAGTCCTGGAACCTGGAGGGACTGGGAAAAAAGCTAATATCGGTCGTCCCGCAGCAGGAAAAACAGGAACGACTTCCTCAGAACGAGATGTTTGGTTTGTCGGCTATGTACCCCAGCTAGCTACAGCAGTTTGGGTAGGTAACGATAATTATAAAAGTATGGGTGAAGGTATTACGGGTGGAGATTTTGCTGCTCCTGTCTGGCGGTCTTTTATGCTCAAAGCACTTAAAAATGAACCCGTACAAGATTTCCCCGCAGCATCTAAATTTGCTCGACCGTAGTTGGAAAAACAGAGAAAAGAAAATCTAGGCTTGTAGCTGAGAGCCATTAGCTCGAACAAGCCTAATCCTAACAGAGCTAATTCAGCTCAGACACATCTAAATTATGTAAATTATGGTTGATTATGGTTGGATCTCAGACTTCATTCTTTTGAGGGTTAGCTCCATTTGGTCGAACATCTGCTGGGGAGTCATGCCAAATTGGTTTAGTTGAGTTTTGAGTTGCTGTACGGTCATCTGCGCCATAAAGTCTTCAGAAAGCTCAAAACGCTTCATAAAGATGCGATAGCGTTCCATTAATTGTTCCATTTGCTCGATGAACATTTTTTTGCCTTCACGGTCAAATTTACCGTATTCACTTCCTAACTTCATCAAAGATTGATAATCTTCAAATAGCTTTTTGGCTTCCTCTTGCACTACTTGAGAATCGAAAAATCCCATAATATTTATCCAACTTGCTTAAATTTCTAGATTTAGACGCTCGAAATACCGAACTGACGTTATCTTAATGGTTTTTGTTTATACATACTATTGTAAAGCAGGCAAAAATCTAAAGCAAAATACGGTTTTCCGCATCTTATTTATTTTTGGTTATGAACGCCAGGATATTTATGAAAACTGGGTTGTTTCCAAAATTAAACCTCAGTAACTTTGCCACTATTACTACAACAGATTGTTAAACATCTCGATCGCTACTCGATTTTAACTATGAAGATACTTGTTTCTACTACGTAAATTTACTGAGATTTTATCTTTCTCTTGCTCAATGAAATCCAAAAATAAATGTTATGTTTGGGTTCAGGCTGGTTAGTCATTAGTCATTAGTCATTAGTTGTCTTTTGCCCTAAATTTAATCCGTCAGCCATGCTTTGTAAATAAATACTCCTCCTCACTGTTCGTAAACGGTAGAATTGACTTGTTGTTTGGTAAAGGTAAATCCAGTTTTACGTAGTAGATGTTCGTATTGTTCGCAACTAAGCTTGTAGTCTCCCTGGTTAGTTATGGCACAGTTTAAGGTTTCGGTTTCTAGGGAAATAAGGGCGTTGGTGAATGCGTAATGTTGAACCCATATTTAACTTACCAGTTGAAAATATATAGATTCTACAAGCCAGCCCTTTCAAGGTCAGTCGAATAAAATCTAAAAGACTTTTCATCTGAGGCTTCACTGATTGCCTCAAACAAAAAGTGATTTCGATTTGTTCTGGGATTTTAAAAAAAAACCTTTATTCGCGAAATAGTTTCGCGAATGGGTCCCCCTTGACTGTCTGTCTGACCCTCGCCCATCGCGGTCTCGTTGTCAGAATGCTACAATCAACCCCCAGGAATAGCCAGGGGCAGAAAAGAGATCAGTCTTCAGGAATACCAGTGCCGGCGCTTTACCAGGCAAATCTTTAGTCGTCCTTGAAAGCGCCCAGATGCTGGCCATCGACCTATTTCCTTGTGAGGATGGTCATGCCCAAGAGCGGTCGTTATTGAGTGCAGTTCTGAAAACAGTCGCCCCAAATGATTTATGGATAGCCGACCGCAACATGTGTGTTCTCGCTTTCTTATTGGGAATAGCTCAAAGACAGGCGGCCTTTGTCATTAGAGAACATGCTTCCCTTCCCCAACAGCCCAGGGGCGACCCTGCATCGAGTCGGCCAGAGCGAGACGGGGTCAGTTTGGGAGCAGACCATCGGACTAGAACATTCAGGTCAACAGTTACAAGTGCGTCGGGTGATGCTGCGCTTACATCAACCGACTCGTGATGGAGAGACCGAAATTGCTATCTTGACCAATCTCCCAGAAACAGTGGCTGATGGCTTCAAAATCGCCGAGCTTTACCGTAAGCGGTGGACGGTAGAAACCTTTTTTCAAGTCGTCACCACGAGCTTGAACTGTGAAATTAAGACCCTTGGTTATCCCAGAGCCGCCTTGTTCTCTTTCTCAATGGCCTTGGCCTATAATGCTCTCTCTACTTTGAGGGCGGCTTTGATACGTGTCCACGGGACTGGTAAGATTGAAGCCGGGTTATCTAACTACTATCTGACAGAGGAAATCACCATGACAAACCCGTGGCATGATGATTGCTCCCTCCCCCTCAACACTGGTCGATTTTTCGCTCGATGAATCAGGAGCAATTCGCTAGCATTTTGCAAGAGTTAGCGAAAAAGGTCAAACTGTCAGCTTTTCTCTCTCATCCTCGAGGTCCGAAGCAGAAAAAGAAAAAGCCGACTTATGACCCTCGCCATCCCCATGTCTCCACGGCTCGGCTGCTAGCCCAGAAAAAGAAGCAGAGGGCTTCGACTGACTAATAAATACCTAGGGAATCAATTCGCAAAAGTTTTTTGCTCCCATAAAGAGGCTTCTGGGGACGGCTCTAAACAGGAAACGCCGGACACTCCTGCCCAAAAAAGCAAGAGTTAGCGGACATTATACGCTAACTCTTGCTGAAACCTTAATCTCTATCCCGCTCTTAAATGAGACTCCTCTCCAGTTAGGAGTCCTTTTAAATAATTTGAGTTAAATTATTGAGAATTAAGCTCGATTATTGAAAATCAATTTTTCAGGTCAGGCCACCTTGAAAGGGCTGGGGGATTACCCCAAGGCCATTGACTACCACCAGCAGTCCCTGGCTATCGTTAAGGAAATTGGCGATCGCCAGGGGCAAGCCCATTCCTTACAGGACTTGGAAGGTTAATCATGAAAGGCTTACTGTATTTAGCTTTCAGGGGTCGCTACTTCAGTACAAAAATGGCTTCAAATGCTTGATTTTACATTATGCGATCGCTCCTTTCCTTCCAA
>JASJEI010000360.1 GCA_030064795.1 Pleurocapsa sp. MO_226.B13
GCGTGACGGGCGTATATGGCTAATTTATCTGATAGAGGTGCAGCAGAAGCAGTAGCTGCTCGTATTGACTGGAAATATGCTCTAGGCTGGGAACTAAACGCTCCAAGTTTTGATTTTTCGGTTTTAAGTTTGTTTGCGTGGTTTGAAGGTGTGCCTTTAGCTAAAACTCGTGTATCTTCTTTTGCCAAGTTAGCTCCTGACTAGCTGAGACACATGGGGATTTATTTCGCGAACAAACTACGCGAATATCTCTCTTATGTTAAGTTCGTCAACAGTATCAGCAATGGTACTGGAACTTAGCGAAGAAAATTATCGATTGCGATCGCAATTAGATGCTTTGCGTCAATCTCAATAAAATTTTACGACTCGCTATTGAAGATAAAACTAATATCGCCGTTTCTTTCTAAATAAGCTTTTTGAACGCAATCTAGTCTATCTGTCTGACACTGAAGACGAAGTGCCGAAAGCAGATCTTCTTGAGTAATATGACAAGCTCGCATCGCTTTGGGGCGCAACTGACCATTTCCAATTAAAATCCGCGATCGCCCTTTAATCTGGGGTTCAAACTTATTATAATGATAGGTAATGGTAGAAAATAACCAATGCATTCCTACCAACACAAATCCCGCAAAGATCGTCTCAAAAAAAGCTGAAGTTCCGTTGATAGCACGACTCAGGGTAGAGCCAAAAATAATACTGAGAATGACATCGAAAGCAGCGTACTTGCCAATAAAACGGCGATCGCCAACTATTCTGACCATTAGTAAGGCACTAACATAGATTATTGCTGCCCTAAGTCCCATTTGCCAGATATTTGGTTGTTCGGCACTCAGTCCTAAAGCCCATTCTATTATTTCCACAATTTAACTAATTTTGCTCAGATTTGTGCGAGGTCTTATAAAGCAATTTTATCTGAGATTGTTCGCCATTAATTCTTAAATTGATAATTAATAACACCCAACTCAGACAAATGACTAATGACTAATAACTAAGAACAACTCTAAGGTGCAAAGAATCAATAGATAGATGCGGAAATCTCAACTTGTAGAGGCGATCGAACCGTACTTGGTTTTGGCTCGATTATTTTATATTAAATAGTGTGGGTCAAGCACATAGCTGATTACTCACCGAGCAACCCAATCAATAACAAACAGTACTCTCTGATTCAAACTCATCAATTCAGTTTTGGAGGGAAATAACATGACTCTAATTCGTTGGCAACCTTTTGCAGAAATGGACAGCTTACAAGGAGAACTGAACCGTCTTTTTGATAGCATAAATCCGCCTACTCAATCGGAAAACGGGAAAGTGTATCAACCACCTGCCGAAATGACAGAAACCAAAGATACGATCCATCTGAAGTTAGAAATTCCAGGGATGGATGCCAAAGACATCGATATTCAAGCTTCGGCCGATGCAGTTTCCATTAGCGGAGAAAGAAAATCCGTATCTCGTACCGATGCTGAAGCTCAAAAACGCAGCGAGTTTCGCTATGGTGCTTTTCGTCGTGTTATTTCTTTACCCGTTCGCGTGGAAAATACCAACGTTAAAGCCGAATATCAAAATGGTATTTTGCACCTAACTTTACCCAAACATGAATCGGAAAAACCGCAAGTAATCAAAGTAAACGCTAGCTAGATTAAGAATTTTCTCAAAATTAAATTCAACTTACTCAATTAGGAGGTAAAACTATGTCTTTAATTCGTTGGCAACCTTTTTCCGAAATCGACAGCATTCAAAAAGAAATGAACCGGATGTTTGACAGTCTAGCACCAAGGGATACAGATCGCTTTAGTTCTGCTTTTGTCCCTGCTGCCGAAATGGAAGAAACCGCAGATGCAATCCACCTCAAACTAGAAGTCCCAGGTATGGATGCAAAAGATATCGATATTCAGGTTTCTGCTGAAGCAGTTTCGATTAGCGGAGAACGCAGATCGGAATCTAAAACCGAAGAAAAAGGAATGACTCGTAGCGAATTTAGCTATGGTGCTTTCCGTCGCGTTATTCCTTTACCTACTCGGATCGAAAATACCAATGTCAATGCCGAGTATAAAGACGGAATTCTCAATCTAACTTTACCTAAAGCCGAAGAAGAAAAAAATAAAGTCGTCAAAGTTAACGTTGGCTAATCTTCTTTGCTTTAGCAAGTAGGGTGGGGTGTGCCTCGCCCTACGATTAACTATAACTATCTAGGAGGTAAACCTCATGGCAAAAGTAGTCGGTATAGACTTAGGAACTACCAACTCTTGTGTCGCCGTAATGGAAGGGGGTCAACCTACAGTTATTGCTAATGCCGAAGGTCAAAGAACCACCCCTTCAGTAGTGGCTTACACCAAAAATCAAGAAAAACTAGTCGGACAAATCGCCAAACGGCAGGCGGTAATGAACCCCGAAAATACTTTTTACTCCGTCAAACGTTTTAGGGGATAAAGTTCCTGCTACCGATAAAACTCGCGTTGAAGGTTTAATTAAAGACCTGCGCGAAGCTATTAATCAAGAAAATTACGATCGCATGAAATCTCTAACCAACGACCTACAGCAAGCCTTAATGCAGATAGGCAGCGCAGTTTACTCTCAAGCTGGAGGTAGCACTAGTGCTGGTTCTAGTGGCGGTGGTAGTTCTGATGATGTCATCGATGCTGATTTTGTCGAAAGCAAATAAGTATGAGTTCGGAGTTCGGGGTTCGGAGTTGGGAATTTGACTACTAACTACTAACTACTACTCTGTCAATAATTAATTGATGGGTTGGGACAGGCAGGGGAAGCAGGGGAAGATCCTTATCAATATTCATCCCTCAAATCAATGTTGACAGACCACTAAATAACCCATCATTAATTAATTGACAAAACACTACTAACTCGATCGAGGAGGTGAAAGTAAATAATGCCAGCAACAGACTTCAAAGACTACTATCAGATTCTGGGAGTAAGCAAGACTGCAACACCAGAAGAAATTAAAAAAGCCTATCGCAAACTAGCCAGAAAATATCACCCCGATCTCAACCCAGGGGACAAAGAAGCCGAACGGCGTTTTAAAGAAATCAACGAAGCCCAAGAGGTACTATCCGATCCAGAAAAACGCACTAAATACGACCAGTTCGGTCAATATTGGCAACAAGCTGCTGCTGGCACACCGACCGGCGCGGGAGTAGGTGTAGGAGGATTTGATTACAGTCAGTATGGTAGTTTTGATGATTTTATTAACGAACTTCTGGGACGCTTTGGCGGTTCTGCTAGTAGGGGTTCGGGAGGACGCAGAGTATATACCTACGGTACTTCTACCCCAGGTACGGGAGGATTTAGCAGTTTTGAAGATATTTTCGGTGGTGGTGGTTTCCAAGATATTCCCGCAGCCGATACCGAAGCTGCGATTACTCTGACTTTCTCAGAAGCTTTTCACGGAACCCAAAAACGCCTGCAATTAGACGGCGAAACCATTAACGTCAGGATTCCGCCCGGGGCAAAACCTAGTAGTCGTATTCGGATCAAAGGCAAAGGACGAATCAGTCCCTATAGTCAACAACGGGGCAATTTGTATTTAACTATCGATCTGCAACCCCATCCTCTATTTAAGTTTGAAAGAGACAACATAGTTTGCGAAGTTCCCATTACCCCAGAAGAGGCAGCTTTAGGTACGAAGATTAAAGTCCCCACCCCCGACGGTAGCGTCACCATGAAAATTCCTTCAGGAGTAGATTCGGGGCAGTCTCTGCGCTTGCGAAATAAAGGCTGGCGTGGCCCAAAAGGTAAGCGCAGCGACCAAATTATTAAGCTCAAAATCGTCACTCCTAAAGAATTAACTCCTAAAGAACGAGAGTGCTACGAAAAACTGCGTCAAGCCAGTAATTTTAATCCCCGTCGCAGTATCGAGGAGGTGCGCTTATGAAGCCAAGTTTATCGCGGGTGGTAGTTTCCTCATCAGGAGATAGGCTGATAACTTTCCAACAGGCTGCATATCTTACCCAAACTTCGGTAGTTATCTTAGAATTCTCTTTCCGCACGTCAAAATGTAATATGTATTGATTATGTTCTCCCCCCTCAGTTGGGCGATCGCCAAAACCTAAATTTTTCAGATTTATACTTAGCTTTTTGCCGTGCATATTGTAGCTTATTAGTTGTACGCTTTGATTAAATAATGTTAATAAAATAGTTTTGCAGGAGATAAAAATAAGAGAAAATGATTCTAATAAAAAGGTAAAGATTCAGGTCGCTCGCGATCGCCAACTCATAAAGCATTCAATTAAATAATAAGAGTTGGCATTTCTGAAGAGTCTACTGTCGCCAGTGACTTCCTCCCGACTCTCATCCTACGGATAGAGAGCGGGAATTACAGCCCCTCAAACTCCCCTTTGGTTAAAGCTTGTTCAAAGAAATTAATAACTGAACGTTTTTGACGACGACACGGCAGTCGCTTCAAGTCGACAAAGGACTTGTCCGCATGTAAGGCTTTAGCCGCATCTGACCCGCCCAACGCGCTGCCTCAAGTTTGTACAACAGTCAGTAAATTGGCAGTATGTTCAAACCGCTTCATAGAGCGAGAACCACCACGCTCCTTTACGTTTAGTAACTGCTAAGTTTAGTGATGACATCGCTAGCTCTTCTCTGTATTATTTTCATGGTGCTTCAAGTAGATGAGAAGCTGATGACCCAGTTAAATATTTTGCCTATCCCGAGATTCAGAAATGTTTGGGCGTTGTTAAAAGACAGCGAAAACCCAACCAAAGGCTAATAGTTGCTCCCTTTCCAGACAAACAGCGAGGTGATGACCAGTTTTTCTTCCAATCTTCTTCTAAATCACCCTTGACACCTTGCTTTCAAGCTTAACTTGTTACCAATGGTTGGGTAGTAAAAATTGAATAATGTAGTGGGCATTGCCCACGCTACGCATTGAAGATAAGAGGTGAAAAGACTGGGCGATCTTGGCTTGGCAAACGAAAGCTTTAGCTACAGCCTCTGCTGACCAAGCTCACCGAGAAGCTAAAAACCAGTTAACTACTAACTATATTCTTTTGTTTCCGTAATAGTTAACTGCTGTGGATTGCATTGCCTTAATTTTACGCTCACTACTGTTGCTTTTTCTTCGATCAAGTCCTTAATATAACCTTGCTGCATCAATTTCGCAGCTAATAGATGATTAAAATGCCCAAAATAATAGGTACAGGTGGGATTTTGGGTTTTTATTTCTACCCAATAGGGAGGTTTGGGAAAACGGACAACCAATAGCTCTAGTAAATTAGCCAGTTTATTAATGATGTTCATCGCTTTAAAACAATTTAAAAAAATTTGATTATACTATAAGTTATATTTAAAATCGCAACAAGAAAAAGTCTCGAAATTATCTATTTGTTAAATTTAATTTTCGCAAAAACAAAATATTATTTATCGTGCTAGAGATAGACTATAGCAGTCCTGTCCCAGTTGTGAAAATTATTTGGATGAATCTCATTAGTCACTGGTCTTTGGTCATTGGTAATGTTCGCAAATTATTTAGTAGTGCTATGATGCTATTTGTCAACTTTTGATGACTAGTTAACTCGATGTAAATTAGCAGTTAGACTGTCGATAGCTCTACTGCACTAACAAAGAAGAGAGTTTTTTGCTTTGAAGAACAATAAATATTACTACTTTGCTACTAGTGTAAATTCAAGTAAGCCAATTTCTGGTGCCAAAAAACTGACAAGATTTGCTAGCTATTTGGGCTGCAAAACTGAGAGCAGTAGCAAAATCTCGTTCTAAAATATAGTGGCAAAAAGCACCATGAAAAATATCTCCCGCACCTAAAGTATCTACAGCTTCGATCTGAGGTACGCTTATCGTCTTGGTTACTCCTCGCTCCAGATATTGAATTGGTTGTTCTCCTCTGGTGATGGCGATCTCGGATATTCCTCGTGCTTGTAAAAAATCAAAAACTTCAGCGGTGTTGTGACATTGAGGGGGATAAAAATTAGCCGAACAAATGGCATAATCAACTCCAAAAAGTATTTTTTCTAGTCCAGGTTTCCAACTTCCACCATCCATAACCACGGGAATTTGTTTGCTCTTGGCAATCTCGATTATGGTTTTGCTGACATCTATTTGATGTCCGTCAATTAAAATGATATCTATATCCTCAAGAATATCTTTAGGGATTTGAGAGCGATCGCCTTGAGATTTGAGAGCATTAATCGAGATGACCGAACGTTCTCCCGTAGTAACTGTAACAATTATTGAAGAGACTGGTGGACTGGCAGACTGCTGGGGAATCAGATCGACTATCTCAATTGGATAGTTATTTAAATCGCTTCTCATTAACTGAGTCAAGGGATGTTGTCCCAAAACAGTTAATAATCTTCCCCGATTATTACTAAAATAACTAAATGCTACCGCTGCATTAGTAGCTGGACCACCTGCTGTAGTAGAGTAATCTTGGGCGACGACTTTCTGATTTGCCTGGGGATAGCGATCGCTAAAATAAATAAAGTCTAGAGTCGTTAAACCTACAAATAGTCCTTGATAGCTCATGGTCAACTTGGCAATGGCGATCGCCAATCTAAAATAAGTAGCAGTTAATTGGATACTAACTGGGATTTTTTGACTGAAGTGACGAAGTTAGAGAGAATTTGCAATCCATTATCAGAAGACTTTTCGGGGTGAAACTGTACTGCCATCAGGTTATCGCGAGCGATCGCTGCTGTTACCGTTTGTGAGCCATGGGTGACGGTAGCTGCATTTAGCCTCGGATCTACAGGCTCGACATAAAAAGAGTGAACGAAATAAACATAGGGTTTTGGGGGTAAATTGTCCCACAACGGCAGTCGAGCTTGAGTTAACTCTAAATGATTCCAACCCATTTGAGGGATAGAAATATCTGGCTCGCTTTGAAAACGACGCACGATCCCGTTAACAACTCCCAAACCCCTTTCTGTTCCTTCTGCCGAACCATCAAATAAGATCTGCAACCCCAAACAAATACCTAAAAAGGGCTTACCAGAGGCGATCGTCTCTTTGATAGTTGTTTCGAGATCGCGCTCTCTGATATGACGCATAGCAGGATCGAAAGCTCCCACACCAGGTAATACCACTGCATCGGCAGTCAAAATATCATCTGGAGAATTAGTAATTTTAGGAACTGCACCCGCTTTTTCTAAACCCTTGCAGGCAGAGTGCAAATTTCCCATATCGTAGTCAATTACAGCTACATTAACCATGTTGATTTTTCCCCAGTTAACGCTATCGTTAAAATAAGACCTTAAATAACTACCCTAACAATTTTAAAATTAAGAATTTTATTGATATCTTATCCTCACACAATTCTACATTGACAATAAGAATCAATGACAAAAATATATGAAACCAGCTTTTAAAACTCGACTCGCTTGGGAACAAGCACAGGTGTTAATGCAGCCAGCAATGCTACGAGTAGTGGATAATATTCGCAAAGAATTGGAATCATCTGACTGGAAGGGGACATATAAAGAAGTTAGCGTCCCCATTCCTGGTTATCATCTCTGTTTAACTCGTTCTGATTACCAAATTGAAATAGATGTTTGGGAACTATGTTACAAAGTGTGTTTTGAGGAATACGAACCAATACAACATATTTTTAGCCATGAAGATGAAACTACCTATCCTGTAGATGTGGATACTCGTTTGCTCGACGACTCAGGAGAGATAGATTGGCAATTATTGGAATCGAAAGCGCAAATGTCGGTAAGAAAGGTGTTTAGTACTCTGCCAGAGTAGTACTCTGTCAAAAATTAATTGATGGGTTGGGGTAGGCAGGGGGAGCAGGGGAAGCAGGGGAAGCAGGGGGAGATACTTATCAATTATGTATCCCTCAAATCAAAGTTGACAGACTAGTAGGGGAAAAGAAAATCACGATAATCGAACCTCAAGAGCGACGGGCTTATTGCCTGGCGGTTGCCCTGCTAAAATATCTATATTGAAAACACTCTTTTATTGCTAAATACGCTTATGCTGCTTACAGAAACTAATTTAGTCGCCTTGTTGTATCTAGTTCTAAGTGGCACATATCTTTTGGTGCTACCAGGAATAGTTTATTTGTATCTCAAAAACCGTTGGTACGTTGCCAGTTCGATCGAACGCTTGATCATGTACCTATTTGTTTTTTTAAGTTTTCCTGGAATGCTCTTGCTGAGTCCCTTTCTCAATTTCCGTCCCAAACGTCGCAACTTGAAAGCTTAAAACGATATGCGTAGAATTGATGCGATCGCAATTAGTCTGGGGGTTTTCGTAGCAGCGGGACTGGTTTACGGAGCATTACAAATATTTGGCATTGACAGTATTGATGCTGGAATCTGGACTCAAACTCTTTTGGTTATTGGTCTGGTAGGTTGGTCTTTGACCTACCTAGTCCGAGTCGGTACGAAAAAAATGACCTATAATCAGCAGCTTAAAGACTATGAAGAAGCAGTAATGCAAAAACGTCTAGAAGAAATGTCTCCCGAAGAATTAGCTCAGTTGCAACGAGAAATCGAGCAAGAAAAAGAAAAGCAATCTTAAGGCGTTGCTAATTTAGCGGATAAATATTAAGCCACAACTCTAGCGGTTAAACTCAGGCAAGATTGTATTATGATTAATGCTGATTGCGGTTTACCGCTAACTTATTAGCTATTCTAATAATTTCTAGACCAATAAAATCTCTTTAATTTCCCCTCATGAATGTTGCCCAGCGTTTTCAAGACCTCAAACAAAATTCTCAATGTGCCTTAATTCCTTTTATTACCGCTGGCGATCCAGATCTAGAAACCACCGCTAAGGCTTTAGAAGTTTTGGCCCAAAACGGTGCAGATCTAATTGAGTTGGGCGTTCCCTATTCCGATCCTTTGGCTGATGGCCCCACGATCCAGGCAGCAGCTACTAGAGCTTTACAAAGAGGCGTTAAACTCGATGATGTCTTGGCGGTAGTCAAGCAAGTCGCCCCAAAAATAGACGTTCCAATTATTCTCTTTACCTATTACAATCCAATTTACTATCGCGGGATCGAATCGTTTTTGCAACAGGTAAAAGAGGCGGGGGTAAGTGGTTTGGTTGTTCCCGATCTGCCTTTAGAAGAAGCCGAGGTATTGCTCCAGCCAGCAGCAGAAATAGGTATTGAGGTAACTTTACTAGTTGCTCCTACTAGTTCTCAAGCAAGAATTAAGGCGATCGCTTCTAAGTCCCAAGGTTTTATTTATTTGGTTTCGGTAACTGGTGTGACTGGAGTTCGTTCCGAGATGGCAACGGGAGTCAAGGATTTATTAGCAGATTTGCATCGCTTGACTGATAAACCGATTGGAGTTGGTTTTGGTATTTCCAGTCCCGAACAGGCAAAACAAATTAAAGACTGGGGTGCTGATGCCGCGATCGTAGGTAGTGCCGTAGTTAAACGTTTAGCTGACGGGACTCCAGAATCAGGCTTAAGGGCGATCGGCGAATTTTGCTCTGCTCTCAAGCAAGCAATATCCTAATCTTCAAGCTACTATGTACCGTTATTAGCACTCCTAGAGTCTTTGGGTGGCAATAGCGAGTTGGGCAAATCATCAAAATTTTTCTTAACTGCTCTACAAAAATCTTTCATTTGGGCGACAGTCATGGTTGGCTCGGCTTGCCCTTTTTCCCAACGCCTAATCGTAGATACCGCTACACCTATTTCTCTGGCTAATTGTTCTTGAGACAATTTTACGTTTAGTCTCATTCTTTTAAAAGGAGAATTAGTTTCTTGACTTTGAGATTTTTTGGGTCTGGTCATAGTAATAATAAAATGATTAATTACAATAAAGCAGCACATAATATTTCTTAGACAGCAAAAATCACATATATTGAAATTAAATAAAATCAATATAAGTAATTAATTTTTTTAGATGATTAGATAATATTTTTTAGCTTCTATTTCTGAGAAGCTTGGTAGCTGTCAACTTAATTTTGCATTGCTGTTTAACTGAAATAGAGTATATATTGAGCAAAAATGTAGCAATAGCTATCGATCTAAGGACACAATTAACTAGCTTAAAAGCATTATTTAAAGTATCTCTAGAAAACTATACGCTCGATTTGTCCGCTCAATTTTGTCCCATACTAACAGAAAAAATAAGCAAGACTATTCGCAAAAATACCGAAATTTATCAAAAAAAATAAAATATCTCTTTGATTAAAGTAAAAGTGTAAATCATCTAATTAGCAACTATTAAAGAGAATAATTAAAACCAAAATAAAAAAATCAATCAGTAATTATTCTGAAGCGGGTAAAAAAATTACCTGAAAGGTAACTTTTCGATAAATCAGATGGTAGCTTTTATACTTATTGACTTTTGTGGCTTTAAATAGGGAATTTTTACCAGGAAAAAAGGCTTTTAGATAAGTTTGCTCCTTGACTAATCAATATTAGCAAGCTAATTTATAATCGCTTAAATTGCGCTTTTAAATTGCGCTTTATTGCCTAAAAGTAGTCTTTTCTTGATAAACCCTCGCCACGAGATTCAAGAAATCTAATTTATCAACCCAACGACTCAAAGAGTCAATCTTAGCAAGTATTCCTACTAAAAATGTCATGTCTTTGGTTATTTATTTACTATCCATTTACAACTTAGTTTTTATTTTACAGGATAATTATACAATGCTCCGATCCTAGCTCTATAGAGATTCAGTCTCTAAACTATTAAATTAATCTACTTTAAATCATCATTTTGTAGGTTATTGCTTTAGATTGAATTAGTAAACCAGATTGTCAAATTGCTACTAGTAGTGTAAAAATGCGGAATGCGTCACCTTTATTGCTCTTTTAGCAGGCACGATCGAAAACGGATCTACAGCCAGAGGTAAAAGTAAATCTTTAGCGGTTCTAATATTATTTTTATTAAAATTTCTACATATAGTTGAAGAGAAAACGCCGAAATTATCTGGTTAAAGAAAGATCTATCTGTGCCATTCTTTTTTGTATATAAGATCAAAAAAATCTTATAATTTATTTAAAATTCGTTATGTAAAAAAATAAAAACACATTTATAATTCAAAAGTAATTAAAGTTTAATTTTTTCGGCTATTATTTATTATTTTGTGGTAGTCCCATGAGACTGTTTGTAAACAAGAGATGAAGGCAAGAGATAGTGAAGAGATAGAAGAGAGTTATACTAAATTAACTAGCTCATTTTTTCTGGCTAGAAAATAGCTTAACATTTATTTAATAAAGCTTCTTTAAAGATTTTGTCAAAAAACCTTTTTTTTTGTTGGCACTTTCTAGATTTAGTTTATTTTTGCTACTCGTTATCCCCGTCGATTTTCACAATTTAGATAGATAATCTTTCTTGAGGTACATCTGCTAGGGCTGCATCGGGCAGAACATAAGAACTACCGAGCAATTGTTCGTCCCAGTCAATAATTTCAGGAAAAGGAATATTGGGCAATACCCTAACGGCAAATATTTCTTGTACTGCATCCTCAAATTTCAAAAAGGCAATAGTTTGAGCGGTTTGGAGATTGACTACCCAGACTCCACAAATTCTTTCATTTAGCTTTTGGGTAAGTGGAATACCACTAAATACCGCTGTTTCTCTAACTTGAGACAGTCCGATAAAGGCTAAAGAACCATAAAAATCGATACCGCGAGTAAAACCTGGCAGGGTAGTGACTGTTTCTAACTTTCCCGTCGAGCGATCGCAGAGTGAAAGACTGCCCTGTCCCGACTCTAAGATCCAGAGGCGATCGCCATACCAACGAGGAGAATGAGGCATGGAAATACCGCGACTAATTATTTGATTGCTAGCAAGATCGATTAAGATACCGCCGTTAGCTTTATTAGCCCTCCAGCCCCCCATAGAATCGGTTTCCCCCAAGGCAGTGACATATTTAGGCTGATTGTTGACCATGCCCAAACCATTAAGATGGCAGCGATCTTCTGGAGTTAGGGCGGTAACAAAATTTGGTCGCCAGCGAGGAACAAAGCTGTAGTTTTTATTTAAGGTACAAAGACAAGAAAAACGAGTATTGACAAACCACAGCTCGGAATTTTCCGCACCGCCCCATTCCATTTCATGAATATCGATGTCTCCCGTAATATGAGATCGGCGGGGTAGATAACAGTCGGTATGTTTTCCTTTTGGCTCGATTTTAGCTGCTACTGCGGGAACGTTATTTAATTCCCAAATCTGACTGCTACAGCCAACAGCAATTTTGTGGCGATCTGCTGCAATACCCATAGGTTTTTGGAAGATCCGAAAATGAGTATTAATATAGTCTCCATCTGCACGCAAGACAATTAGCTTTCCTGCTTGATAAGTAGACACCACCAAAGAAATACCCAATTGACTGAGAATGTGGGGAAAATTATTAGTGTGAACACTTCTCATCGGTTCGTGTTGTGGGGATGCAGATTCAGACGCAGATTCAGACATAGAAATAATTAATAATTATTCAAAATCGAAGATAGTGCATTAGTTGCGATATTAACTCACGATCTAAGTTTAGGCGACGTTGTAAATCGACTAGATTGCGATATTTACCATTTACTTGGCGATTTTCCAGTAATTTCGCAGCCAAATCGGGGTCTATACCTGGAATTGTCGCTATTACCTCAAGAGAAGCTTGGTTGAGATTAATTTTCTCTGGACTGAGAGGACTAGAGCGATCGTAGTAAGCAAAAGATAAAATCGACTCATAGGCTTGGAGGCGTTGCACGGGAACGTTAATCGCAGCAGCAATATCTTCCAAGCAAACTAGTTGTACTCCCATGCTGACTAGTTCACAAAGCGATCGCGCCTGATGGATAGAAAAACCTGGCAGCCTCAACCAATCATCTACTCCTGCCTGATTGACATCAATCTTAACACCTAACTCAACAGCGATCGCCACTTCTTTTAAGCATTGAAAACGATAGTAAGGATCGTGTTTGATTTTATTTCTAATTCCAATTTGGGTGAGCTTAAACATAGAATAATTTGAAAGCGACGAAGACAAAATTAAAAGTAACTCGTAACTCGTAACGCTACGAGCAAAACTCATTGAAACCACTAAAGAATTCCTCCTACTAAAATCCGATATGGTTAAGGTAACCGAACATACAGAAGCATCTTTAGTTTACTAAGACCAATTAACCATAAACTAAGAAAATAAGCGAGTTTAACGATCGCTATGCCACTGTTGGGGTTTTTCTGCTGCTTTGAGTTGCTGTTTCTTTTGAGGTTTGGGTTTAGCAATTAATTCTAGCTGTTGGTATGGGGGAGAGTCTGATTCGCCTCGACGACGTTGAGAGGTTCTTTCTTCGCTGGTGTTTTCGGTGACAACTTCGTAGAGAATTGCTTGTTTACCGCTGGTGTTACCTTTTCTTAAAACTCTACCTAGTCTTTGAACGTATTCTCTAGTCGAGCCAGTACCAGATAAAATGATTGCAATTCTGGCATCGGGGACATCGACTCCTTCATTAAGAACGTGGGAAGCTACCAAGGTTTTATATTCTCCTGCTTTAAATCTGGTGAGGATATCATGACGTTCTTTGACGGCGGTTTGATAAGTAATGGCAGGAATAAGAAACTGTTGGGAAATACGATAGACAGTAGCATTGTCGTTAGTAAATATTAGTATCCTTTCTGCCTTGTGCTTTTCGATTAAATTAATTAAAACGC
The DNA here is from genome assembly GCA_030064795.1 of Pleurocapsa sp. MO_226.B13. Next base: position 13,596 of record JASJEI010000360.1, read on the forward strand.
GGAGTTTGGCATCTGTCCCCAGAGCGATTTCCTTTGCCTCCCTGTGTGCCAACATCGCTTTTCTCCCCTGGGGCGATCGCGCCGAAGCTTGAACAAATAGCTGCCATCCTTCTAAACTTCCTAAAGAGATATTTGACTGACGCAGAAATTGATTGCGGGTGGCGATCGCCTTATCGTATTGGGCTTGTTCGAGATCGGATAGTTTGACTCGCATCTGAACGATCTTATGATCCGCTAGGGCTGCACCAGAGAGTTCTTCAGGGGTTTTGCGATAGACAATTTTACCAATTAGGGTATCTAGATGGCGGTGCGTACCATCGCTACGTTCGGGAGTAGCGGTTAACCCCAGACGATAAGGCGCGATCGCGTATTCAGCGATCACTTTAAAAAAATCGGTGGGTAAATGATGACACTCATCAAAGATTTGCAGCGCGTAACGATTTCCCAGAGTTTCCGCATGGATAGCTGCGCTGTTGTAAGTGGCAATTAAGATTGCAGTGCGATCGCGAGAACCACCACCCAATAAGCCTACCTCCGCGTTAGGAAAAGCTTTTTCAATTTGAGCGTACCACTGGTGCATCAGATCTAGAGTCGGCACAACTATCAGAGTGGTACGAGGTGTAGCTTCCATTGCTAACTGTGCTAAATAAGTCTTTCCCGCTGCGGTAGGTAGCACCACCACACCCTGTCTTCGGGCTTGTTTCCAGGCTTGTAAGGCTTCTGCTTGATGGGGATAGGGTTCAAACCCAGATACGGCTTTTAGTTCGAGGTTATAAAACTCTCTGGCTTCGTCGATAATCTTTTTGTCGTCGGCTTGAAGGGCTTCGATTAAAGGACGATAATAAATTGCGGGAATGCGAAACTTCTCGACGCGATCGTCCCAGGTAGCAAAATCTAACCAGGCTTTTCCCCTCGGTGGTGGGTGCAAGATTAAAGTTCCGCGATCGAATTTTAGTTTGGGCGATCGAGGCATGATAGAGTCAGGAGTCAAGAGTCAGAAGTTGTAGGGCAAACAAAGAACATAACTTTATTTCCTACATAACCAATATCAATATATATAGGGTAGCGTTAATTAACTCTTCCAATTAACTACTTCTAAACTCTCAATCTTCTTAAAATGCTTGACATTACTGGTTACTACTGCAAAACCATGACGTAAAGCGATTGCAGCGATTAAAACATCTTCAATACTAATAGGTGTCCCAGCAGTAATCAACTGTTGTTTTATACTGGCAGCAACCAAGGCACAGCTTCGATCGAAATCTAGATGATTTATCTGGCGGTAAAGTAAATCTAATTGCCCTCCATAAGCTTGTCTTAAATTAGGCTTTTTAAGTAATCCGTACTCCAATTCATACTCAGTTATCGAGGTAACGTAAATATTTTGATAAGAAGTTTTTCTGAAGCGATCGATTATGCCTTTGTTCCCTCGAAGGTAATCTGAAACTGTTGTGGTATCCAGAAAAACATCTAGAATACATCCTCGCGAGAGGATAACAAAAAATCTCTGTCTAACTCTAGTTCAAACTCTACCCCTGGTACTCCCTCCCAATTAAGGAGATCCCGATGCCAAGCTTCTTTATCTTCTCTCTCGTCTAACGTCTTTTCTATTGCTTCGACAATAAATCTATTCTTAGATATCTTATTGTGCTTGAGATACGTATTCAAGCGATCGCTTAGCTCTTTTGGTATGTGTACTGATGTATTCATCGCCTCTGGTATGTTTTATTATTATTGTACCAGAACTCATTAAGGGCGATCGCTTGTCTTGTAGGTTATTTTATGGTGCGATCGACGTTATTTTTTAATTATTGAATTAACGGTTCTACCGAACTTGAGTTGTAAAAATAATAGTCAAATCCGAAAAATAACAAGCAATAAAGTAAGATAAAAACATTAAAATAATCTGGTAGTGTATCTTATGTAGGGTGGGCAAAAAATAATCAGAATAAATTATTTGTTTCAAAAATAGCTTCTTGCCCACCAAATTACCAAAAGTCATTAATGTTTAATAGTGGTGGGCATCAGAAAATTGTTTGTCCCATTTTACAGATCTTGTCTATGCCCACCCTACATTATCGAATGTTAAATGTTTAATGTTCAATGATAAATGTTAATCAACTTTTTCCATCGGGGCGATGGGGATAATTTTAGTAAAGGCGATCGCTTATTCAGGTTCCCTGTTGCTGCATTTGGTCTAGAAGATCTTTAACATTTTTAAGATAGCCCTGACGTTTTCCCAATAGCAAAATAATACCATTCTCCCTTAACTCGCAAAAGGGTCAGCTTGCAAATCTTGAGGACGAACGGCTAATCTATTTTCAATGATAAAGCGATCGCGATCGGGCGATCTTTTAAAGTCTATTACCATTTCGGGAAAACTCCTGGGATTTTAAATTTAGAATTAGTTATATTTCTTCAGACACTAAAACAATGCGATAGCGGGCTTTACCTGCTAAAACTCGTTCCATTGCCTCATTTACCTGACTCAAAGGCATGGTTTCAATCATTGGTTCGATCTGATTGATGGCAGCAAAATCCAACATTTCTTGCATGAATCGGCGACCGCCTACCACACTCCCCACTACAGATTTTTGTCCAAAAATTAGAGGAATTAAAGGCACATTAATACTAGAGACGGGAATTCCCAAAAAGCATAAAATGCCGTTGTTGCCCAATAAACTAAAAGCCAAATCCCAATCTAATTCTGCCGAAGAAGTACTAAGAAGTAGATCGAGAGAACCAGTTAAATCTTGTTTAGCTTGCTCACTTCCCCACTGGTAAAAATGATGCGCCCCAAACTCTTTAGCTTCGTTGGCTTTATTCGCAGAAGAAGACAAGACAGTAACTTCCGCCCCCATCGCCCTGGCAAATTTAATCGCCAAATGTCCTAAACCACCAATGCCGACAATACCGACTTTCATGCCTGGATATTTAATATAGGTGCGTAGGGGAGTATAAACCGTAATTCCCGCACACAATAAAGGCGCAGCACTGACAGAATCTAGGGCATCGGGAATTTTATAGGCAAAATCGGCAGGAGAACGCACTTTGTCAGCAAAACCACCATGATTGCCGACAATCAACCCCGTAAAACCTTGTTTACAAACATTTTCTTCTCCTTGTAAACAGTGATAACAGACACGACAGGAATTACGAATCCAACCTAACCCAACGCGATCGCCTGATTCCAAAGTGGTCACATCTTTTCCTTTGTCTGTAACTATCCCCACCACTTCATGACCGGCAACTAAGGGAAATTTACTAACTCCCCAATCATTATCTCTCATGTGAATATCGGTGTGGCAAAGACCATTGTGAGTCACTCGCACTTCTATTTCATCGTCTTTTAACGGTGCGGGTTCGTATTGCCATAGTTGCAATTTCTCTTTGGGTTGTAAAGCTGCATAGGCTGTAAATGTTGTCATGGTTCTACCTCAACTATTAATGTAGTAGATACTAGTATTCTGCTACTTCGGGATCTTCAAGACTAGGGGAAAAGTTCAGGTATTCTTTCAGGTAAATCGAGCGGTTGGCATTGTGGTTAAAAAAGAGCGATCGCTCTTTTCTTTGACTATCGTAGCGACTCAAAGTGTGCGATTCGTTTCCAGGGGAATAAATAGCCTGGAGTGTCGGTCAAACATAAATTCCAGAAAAGGAGGATAAATAACAACTTTCCCACAACACCAGAGATAGCAATCAATCTCCCCTGGGCGATCGCTACCTTAAGTTCCTTGGCTAAATGTTTCTGTGAAGTAGTTTCAAAAAATCCCAAATGGTCGAGTTCTTTTTCTAACTAAACGGTACAGTTAAAATATTGGGGCGCATGAGAATTTGACTCAGTTGGTCAAAAAAGCTGAGAACAATAGTGATATCTGTTTTCACTATCTAGTTTAAAATGCTCTCTACTACCTATTTTTATTACATTTGACAGATTGTACTTTTTCTTAACTTGTCACCAATGCGTAACTGGTCATACCAGCAGTAGCTACGATTTGAGAACGGTAGTGTTCCTGACTGCCCTTATAGAAAGGTTCTATAGGCTTGAAAACCTGGTATGATTCACTATGGCTATCTCTACTATCAAAAATCAGTCACAATCTAACTACAACGTCAAATCTCAATAACAGTATGGCAGATTCAGTTCGAGCTTCTCAACAGGGACTAGAAATTGTCGATCGAGCCAGATATCGCAAGAGGTGGAAAAAACAAGTGACAGTTCAATGGTGGGAAATTGCCCACACTTCTCAAGCCACCTTAAAGCGATTTTGGCAAAGAAAACCGATCGATCGACAGGCTTTTATTGCTATTTGTAATGCTGTCGGAGTAGATTGGGAGGAGATTGTAGAACGCAATGAAACTTCAGAACTTCAAACTAAAGAAGCCATAGCATTCGCCCGCGCTTCAACATCAGAATTATTAAGCCCTGAATTGTATGTCGAACGTCCTCCTTTAGAATCTTGCTGTTATGAGACTTTATTACAACCAGGTTCTTTGATCAGAATTAAAGCACTTAGGCAAATGGGTAAAACCATGCTACTAGATCGAGTCTTGGCTCAAGTAGCTAAACTTGGTTACCGAATTGCCTTTTTGAGTTTTAAGCTAGCAGAGCGAAATCATTTCACTGATTTGAATAAATTCTTGCGGTGGTTTTGTACGATGGTTGCTCGGGAGCTACAAATACCTAGTCAATTAGATGATTACTGGGAAGACGATGCTGCTGGTAGCAAAGCTGATTGCACTACCTATTTTGAAGAGTATCTTTTGCCAGCAACAGACAGCCCCCTAGTTGTTAGCTTAGATGACTTAGATTTAATTTTCCCCCATCCAGAAATTTACGAAGATTTTTTTGCCTTACTGCGCTTTTGGCACGAAAGAGCAAAAAGTCGCCAGTTATGGAAACAACTAAGATTGATAGTAGTATATTCTACTGAAGTTTACATACCTCTTAACATTAATCAATCTCCATTTAATGTTGGCGTACCGATTGAGTTGCTGGAGTTTAACCAAGATCAAGTCAAAAAATTTGCCCAACTTCATGGTTTAAACTGGAATGAGGCTCAGATTAAACAATTAATGGCAATGGTAGGGGGTTCTCCTTATCTCTTAAAGTTAGCTTTCGCTTACCTGAAAAATCACCGAGATATAAGTTTATCAGATTTTTTGAGGGCAGCTCCTACCGAAGCTGGGATTTACAGCGATCATCTCAGGCAACACTTGTTAGAATTGCGACAAGATAAAATATTAAATTTAGCATTTAAAAAAGTAGTGAGCGTTACTGAGACTGTTCAAATAGAACCCATTCAGGCTTATAAGCTAGACCGTATGGGGCTAGTTAAGATCTCAGACAATCAGGTGAAACCGCGTTGTGAGTTATATAGACAGTACTTTAGCACTTATTTACAGTCAAGCGATTAATAATTTTCATAGTTCGTCCTACTTTCATCAATTTATTGCTGTAATTAGTATTGGGTATTTTGCTTTTCTTTCGCAGATCTCCTCACTACTTATGCAGTTAGTTTCGTCCAACGGCATGACTAGATAATGCACTCGCCTTAAGAGGGAAATACCGCCAAGACTGAGATTATACCAAAAGAATTGCAGCACACATAATTCATCAACCTCCTCGACCGATATTCCTTGTTTACATCTTTATCATCCTCTTTGTCTATGATTTTGATAGCTCAGTAAAGCTCAGTATTTAGCTCAAATATCCGTATGTTTTTGAACTCAAAAATGAGCCAAAATCTCACCTGCATTCTGATAAAACAAAGGTAAATTCGATTCAGAGAACTCAAACTCTAATTATTAGGATGTATGCGTTTAATTAAAAAGATAGCTGATGAATAAACCTCCCAACTCTAGCTTTTCCTATCGCTATAGTGGCGGAAGCCTAGATGCTTCTGACCCCACCTATGTCATGCGCGCGGCAGATAATGAGTTTTATGAAGCTTTGAAAGCTGGACAATTTTGCTACGTACTCAACTCTCGGCAGATGGGAAAGTCTAGTTTGCGAGTCAAAACAATGCATCGACTGCAACAAGAAGAAATTGCCTGTGCTGATATCGATCTGACAGGTATTGTCAGCCAGCAAACGACTCCAGAGCGTTGGTACTTAGATATCATCAAAGAATTGACAAGTTGTTTTCAGCTTCAGTTCAATCGGCGTTTCTGGTGGCGCGAACAAAGCGATCTCACCCCCGTACATCGTTTCGAGGTGTTCATTGAAGAGGTACTGCTGAAGCAAGTTAGTCAAAAAATGGTTATCTTGGTAGATGAAATTGATAGTATTCTCCGTTTAAGTTTTCAGGTAGATGATTTTTTTGCCCTAATTAGAGCTTGTTACAACAAAAGAGCCGATAAACCAGCCTACAGACGACTTACTTGGGCATTGTTGGGAGTTGCAACTCCATCAGACTTGATTCAAGATTCTCATGCCACACCTTTCAATATTGGTCAGGCAATTGAACTAAAAGGTTTTCAACTGAAAGAAAGCCTTGTCTTAGCCCAGGGATTAACTCATAAAGCTAGTAATCCTGGTATAGTCTTGCAAGAGATATTATATTGGACAGCAGGTCAGCCCTTTCTTACACAAAAACTCTGTTGGTTAGTTGCCAATGCTGAGGCTTATATTGCTGTTGGGGAAGAAGCACAAGGGGTTAGGGAGATAGTAGATAAATACTTAATTGAGAATTGGCAATCCCAGGATGAGCCACCCCATTTGAAAACAATCCGCAATCGCCTCTTACATCATGCCGAACGCAGCGAAGGACTACTTCTGCTGTATGAAAAAATTTTGCGACGAGGCAAAATTACTGCCAAAAACTCCCCCGAACATCATGAATTGCAGCTATCAGGGTTAGTGGTGCAACAACAGGGATATTTAAGGGTTTATAACCCAATCTACAAATCCGTATTTAACCAGCATTGGGTGAAGACACAACTCAAGGCTCTGCAAACACACCCCTTAGTGATTCCCCCTTGGATTGTAGGGCTAGCTAGTGTAGGGGTAACTGTTTTGCTCGTGGGAATGCGATCGCTGGGAATATTTCAGGCTTGGGAGTTACAAGCATTCGATCGCCTGATGCGACAGCTTCCCTCTGAACCCCTGGAGCCACGTCTTTTGATTGTGGGGGCAGATGAAACAGATATTAGCTATAGTAACTATGGCTATCCTTTACCTGATGCCATCCTGGCTAGACTGTTGGATAAACTGCTTTCGTACCAACCCTCAGCTATGGGTTTGGATATTGTCCGCGATCGACCCGTGCCAAACAACGATTCTAGAGGACATGAGATGTTAGTTAACCATCTCAGGCAAAATGAGAAGCTGATTACTGTCTGTGCATTTGACGAAAACCCAGAAGCAACTATTGCTTCTCCACCTCACAGTCCCGAACAACAATTGGGCTTTGTTAACGTGTACGACGATCGCGAGTACCATCCACAGAATGACACGGTTCGTCGCTATCTCTTATCTCGTAGTTTCAATCCTGACACTATACCTTCTTGGTGTACGACGCCTTATTCTTTTGGTTGGCAATTGGCATATCTTTACCTTACTGCCCAGGGAATTCCTGTGGCAACCTCAGAAGATAACTGGCAGTTTGGCAAGATTGTAGCTAAACGTCTAGAGAAGCGCAGTGGAGGATATCAAAATCTAGACGCTCGGGGAAACCAATTACTAATCAATTACCGCCGAACTCCTGACCTTCAGAAAATTGCACGGCAAGTTACAGTTAGAGATATTCTCACTGATAGCGATCGCTTCGATCCAGCTTGGGTAAAAGGAAAAGTCGTTCTGATCGGCGTTACTGCTACAAGCGTTCCAGATTTTCACGATACCCCCTGGGGCGAAATACGTGGCTTGTACGTTCACGCTCATGTAGTCAGTCAGATTTTCAGTGCAGTTGAAGATAATCGACCTTTGTTATGGTGGTTGCCTTGGTGGGGAGATGCTCTTTGGATCTGTTTTTGGTCATTCGCCGGCGGAGTAATTATTTATAGACAACTGCAACATTATCTCGAAAGGAAAACTGAACGTCTGAATTGATGGTGAGCAAGTCGCTGCGAACTGATTTGAGGCTGGCAACGGCTGCCATATATTCAGCGATCGCTTGTTTTCTATCTCCCTGTTGGTTGAATAAACGACCTAACTGCCACTCCCAACGATAGCCAATTTCGGGGGCTTGAATTTCTTGGGCAATAAAAAGGGCTTGTTGCGTCAATTTTTGAGCCTGGTGCAACTGTTGATTTAGCTCGTACAGCCGACCTAGTTGACCTAAAGCGTAGGATTCTGCGGTTAGATCGGATAGATTGCGGGCTTGTTGTCTAGCAGTAGCTAAAATACGAGAAATTTCTGAAAAATTAGGGCTTTTTAGCGGATCGAAGCTAAATTCTGTTTCTTGTTCCTGATTCCAGAGTTGAATGAGACTTTGAGCCAAGTTAAGTCGAGCCTCAATAGCAGTTCGACTAGGAGATAAACCAGCGATCGCCTGTTGAATTGTGGGCAATAAGTCTAATGCCTGTGACCACTGTTCAATCTCGATCGCCAGACTCAGTATATTCAGTTGAGCCTGGAGTTTTTCTGGAGAGGAAGTCTGAGCCACTCGTTGATAAGAGGCGATCGCTTGCTGAGTATATCTTTCGGCTTCTGCTTCCTTACCTCTAGCGGTAGCGCGAGCGGCTAAAGCTCGTTGGGTATTGCCCAATTCCAATAGAGTTGAACTTTGAGCTTGAGGTAGCTTACTCGTGGATAAACTTGCAGTTAAGATCTGCTCGGATTCTTCTAACTTACCAATTCGCCTCAGAGCATGACCCAGGTTGGGTAGGGCGATCGCCTTAAGATTGGGGTCTGATTCTTGCTCCAGCATTCCTTGAACTCTTACTAGGGTTTCTTCTGCTTTACGGCTCAAACCAAGGGACTGTAGAGCTTTGGCTTGGTTGATCGAACTCCCTATAATGCCTCTCTGATTACCAGCTTGGGCATAAGTAGCTGTTGCTTGCTGCCAACTTTCTAAAGCCTTGTTTAATTTTCCCTTTGACCATTAGAACTCTTGCAAAAGTTTTTTGTGGTATATTAAAGGGTTATTTTTATGTCAATTTTCTGTAATTAAAATAGTAATAATTTATTGATTTTTTCTCTTGATTCTTGTCCGCGATCGCTCAATTAGAAAAATTGACATAAAAAATTGATTCAGTCACTAATTAATTACTGAACTTCTCTGATTTATTAATTTTTGAGCTAAATTTATACGACTAATTCATAATTATAAATACCTGCAATTAAATTGGCTCTTAAACCAAAGCGTTTATGACGATTTCGATATGGAAAAGACAAAATTTTAAAGATTTTTAACCGACGATTTACGTGTTCAACTACGATTCTTAATCGATTCAGTTCTCGATTATATTTCTTCTGAGCTTTGGTTAACTTTTTTCCTTTGGGTTTTTTGATTGGAGTTTCACTTAGCTTATGGATTTTTGTAATTCCTTGATACCCTTTGTCGGCTATTACTTTAACTGATTCGCGCTTATCTAACTCCACTAGCTTTAAATATTCTAAAATCATGAATTCTACCTTTATTGTTCTCCAAACATATTATTTTTAAGGTTTTTTTCTCAATAATGACTTGTGTCTTTAAAGTATGCTCCCTTTGTTTTCCGCTAAAAAACTGTTTTTGTCTCTTCTGAGGTCTTTCAATTTGACTTTCCATAACATCCATTAATACAATTTTTGTATTAGGGTCTGTTTTCCATAATTCTTTCTTTCCAGGGAGGCGAAATTTTCGCTCCTTGAATTAAGATATTTTCAATTTTATGGACAATACGACACACATTTGATTCTGAGATTTTCCAGGTTTTTCCTATATGGTAATAAGTTCTATATTCTCTCAAATACTGAAGGGTTACTAAAATTTGGTCTTCCAGTCTTAATTTTGGAGGACGACCAGATTTCCTTTTTTCTTTTTCCTTCGATTTAACTATGCGAACCATCACTTGAAAAGTTTTTTTTTGACTCCTGTCATACGTTTAAATTCAGTTGATGGTAGTTTTTTGGCTTGCCAATATTTCATTTTTAGTTAACAAAAAAGTAAACTTTTCATCTTATCATAAAAAACTTTTGCAAGAGTTCTATTATTGTTTATTGCACTATTTTAGCTGTGTCAGTCTGCTACTATATCTATTGATGTATATCGCTGGATATAGTGATATTAATACTACTTATTTATAGAAATATAATTTTAAGATCTAAATTGCTCTGAATCTTATATACATAGCTTGGTTGATTTTATTCTATATACTTAGCCAGGATTTTTTCGCCTAAATTTAAACAATCTTAAATTTAATCGATCGAGCCAGCAAAACTTTTTTTGTAGAAAATGTTACTGTCTAATTTTCCCTCGAACACAATAATTAGACTAGTAAAATTAGCTTGATGATAGTACTATCAATTGTTTAAAAGAACATTTTACAAATCAAAGCATTAATAACGAAATATTCATTGTCAAAAAACTATGATTGATATAGAAAATATCCAATATTCAATTGGAAAACTCAAACAGACACGGTTAATCAAACTATCTAATAAACTTCAGCTTAAAGGTCAGCTAAGTTTTACCTTAGCAATAGTTCTATCTCTCGCCCTACCGAAGATTGTCCTAGCTGCGGAATCAGAAACATCGGGAGGATTTATTGGCGCGCTTGACAGCATTTTTTCAAGGCTAGTCGATATTTTAGATAAAATTCTCTTCTTTGAAATTGCTGGTTTTCCTTTGATTGTACTGTGGCTGATCTGTGGCTCAATTTTCTTCACGCTGCGGATGGGATTTATCAACGTTCGCGGTTTGAAGCACGCTATCGATGTTGTGCGGGGTAAATATGACGATCCTGACGATGATGGAGATGTGTCTCACTTTCAGGCATTGGCTACCGCATTATCGGGTACAGTTGGATTGGGTAACATTGCCGGAGTGGCGATCGCCGTACAGACTGGAGGGCCTGGTGCGGTACTGTGGATGACTCTAGGAGGTTTTTTTGGTATGTCCAGTAAGTTTACTGAATGTACCCTAGCTCAGAAATATCGACGAGTTAAAGCAGATGGCACGGTAGCTGGTGGCCCGATGTATTATATTGCCCGTCCTCTAGCAGATAAGGGTTTGCGTCCTGTGGGTAAAGGATTAGCGGGATTATTTGCCATCCTCTGTATTGGTGCTTCTTTTGGAGGCGGTAATATGTTTCAAGCCAATCAATCTTATGCAGCCGTATCTAATGTTATTCCTGGTATACCCAATTGGCTTTTCGGTATACTTGTCGCTGCTCTGGTGGGAATCGTAATTATTGGCGGTATCGGTCGAATTGCTTCGATAACGGGTAAGTTAGTTCCTCTGATGGCAGTAGTTTATATTCTTGCCTGTTTATGGATTATTTTAACTAACTTTGGCGAACTTCCCAACGCGATCGCCACTATATTTAGTCAAGCTTTTTCACCCCAAGCTGTCGGCGGTGGTTTTCTGGGAGTGTTGATTCAGGGAATCAGACGTAGTGCTTTTTCTAATGAAGCAGGGGTAGGCTCGGCTGCGATCGCTCATTCAGCAGCCCGTACTGACGAACCCCTCAGAGAAGGCTTAGTAGCTTTATTAGAGCCTCTAATCGATACAATTGTCATCTGTAATATGACCGCTTTAGTAATTGTGATTACTGGAACTTATCGAGATAGTTCAGTAGGAGATGGGGTACTGTTGACCAGTAATGCTTTTGATACCGTAGTTGATTGGTTTCCCTCGGTTTTAGCGATCGCTGTAGCCTTATTTGCTTTCTCGACTATGATTTCCTGGAGTTATTACGGAGAAAGAGCCTGGGAATATCTATTTGGTGGTAGAACCATTATGGTTTATAAAGCTTTGTTTGTCTTTTGTGTTTTTGTTGGCTCTGTGGTCAACTTAGGTGCAGTACTTGATTTTAGTGACATGATGCTTTTGGCGATGTCAATTCCCAACTTGATTGGTTGTTATTTACTCTCAGGAATGATCGCTTCAGAACTAAATGAATATATGGAGCGTCTTAGTTCTGGACAAATGCCTACCTATGCAGACGAAGTTGCCAGTCGCAATCTAGCGAGGGAAGAAATAAGTTCTCGCTAAAAAATTAGACAATGCATTCTTCTCAGTTTTAACTTTTTTTGCCCAGAGCTAAACTTATCTGTTTATAGATAATAATCAAATATATTCGCTCGCTCCTTGAATAACTTGGTAGCAGAACATTTGTTCTGCTCAGACTTTTTCAGCAAACCCTAATATAGGGGCGGGATCTCCTTCGGAGACGCTACTAGGATCGCGAATCGCCCCTACCAACTAAATCAATAATTTCCTGAGCAGCCCGATCGCAAACTCCTACTGTGCCTAAAAGAGATCGCATTTGTTGATAGCCTTCGGTTATTTGTTGTCTAGCTTCAGAATCGGATAAAAGTTTAATTGCTTCTATAGCAATATTATCGGCAGTTACTCGTTGCTGTTGTAATTCTGGAACTATTTCTCGCTGGAGAATTAAGTTGGGTGGAGACATCAAAGGAATTTTAAGACGTAAAATCTGTCTGGCGATCCAGGCGGTAAGGGGATGGACTCGATAAACAACTACCTGGGGAATATTTAATAAAGCAATCTCTAGATTAACAGTACCCGATTTGGTAATAGCTAGATCTGCCGAGGCGATCGCATCTAAAGTATTACCTTCGATAATTGTTGCTGGTAAGTTATACTTCTCTACTGCTGCGCTAATTGCCGAACGATAATTAGCTAAAGAGATCGCAATTAAAAATTTTACTTCTGGTAGCTGTTGCCAAATTTGGTTGGCAGCCTGACAGATGACGGGTAGCAGATATTTAATTTCTTGTTGGCGAGAAGCAGGCAAAAGGGTGACTATTTTCGCTTTTGGATCTAGATCTAAATTTAATCTGGCTTGATTTTTGTCTGGTGCTTGTTGCATCCGATCTAGTAAGGGATGACCAACCCAAGTCACATTAATATTTTTACTCGCAAAATATTTTGCTTCTTCGGGAAAAATTGCCAGTAATTTATCCACCACCCGAGCAATTTTGGGGACATTGTTTAACATTGGTACCGCCCAATCTTGGGGGGCAATGTAATAAACAACTGGTACTAAGGGAAAGTTTTTTTTAACGTAGCTGGCAAGAGCTAAATTGGCAGCAGGATAATCAATAATAACTAAAAGATCGGGAGGATTTTCGTTCAGATATTTTTTAGCTAAATTTTGAATTCTAATCGTCGGCAAAACAAAGGGAATTGCCTCGACAAATCCCATCGAACCTATAGTAGCAGTATTGGCAATAATCTTTGCCCCCGTTGCCTCCATAAGCTCGCCACCCAAACCACTAACCTCTAGATCGAGATTGCGATCGGCAGCAAGTTTATACAGAGATTGAATCAACATCGCTCCCTGTAAATCCCCAGAAACCTCTCCCGTACTAACAAATATTTTCATAATTATCTCTAGTTTTTCTGCCTACACTAATTTAAAAAATATAGATGTGGGGCTTCTCTCGCGTTAAGCTAAAAAATGAGGCAGTCCAAACAAAGACTTGCCTCAAAAAATGAATTACATTTAGGTATTCGGTATCTTTGCCAATCTACATTACTAATCAAAAGCATTTTGAAGCTTAGACCATTACACTAGCTTCTGTACTTTCAACCAACAGTGAGATTACATCATACCCATACCACCCATTCCAGGCATACCACCCATGCCACCCATGCCACCCATACCACCAGGCATACCGCCACCAGCAGGCATAGGAGGTTCGGGTTCGGGTTTCTCTACTACCAAGGCTTCAGTAGTAAGAACCATACCAGCGATGGAAGCGGAGTTTTGTACCGCAGAGCGAACTACCTTAGCCGGATCGATGATTCCCGCTGCAATCATGTCGCCAAACTCGTTGGTTAAAGCATTGTAGCCATAATTAAAATCACTATCTCTGACTTTTTCGACAATGACAGAACCTTCTACCCCAGCGTTATTTGCTAGTTGGCATAAAGGTGCTTCTAATGCTTTGGCAAAGATATCTGCTGCAACTCGTTCCTCGCCATCTTCCAGCTGACTTTTAAACTCAGCTAGTTTACTGGCTAAATGAATCAAAGTAGTACCACCCCCAGGAACAATACCTTCATCTACTGCTGCTTTTGTAGCGTTAAGGGCATCTTCGATGCGAAGTTTGCGGTCTTTTAATTCGGTTTCGGTAGCAGCACCAACTTTAATTACCGCTACACCGCCAGCTAACTTAGCAATGCGTTCCTGTAGTTTTTCTTTGTCGTATTCTGATTCAGTTTCGGCTAACTGTTTGCGTAACTGTTCGACTCGTTTAGCAACATCGTCGCTTTTTGCCGATCCAGAAACAATAGTGGTGTTTTCTTTGTCAATGCTAATTTTATCTGCTGTTCCCAGCATACTTATATCTACACTATCGAGGCTCAAACCCACTTCTTCAGAGATGACCTGACCACCAGTAAGAACCGCAATATCCTGGAGCATTTGTTTGCGACGATCGCCAAAACCAGGAGCTTTAATCGCTGCTACGTTGAGTACACCACGGGCTTTATTGACTACTAAAGTAGCTAAAGCTTCGCCTTCGAGGTCTTCGGCAATAATCAATAGCGGTTTACTTTCACGGGCGACTTTTTCCAAGACGGGAACCAAATCGGCGATCGCGCCAATTTTTTTGTCGGTGATTAAGATCAGCGCGCCATCAAACTCTACTATCTGTCTTTCTTGGTCGGTAACAAAGTAAGGAGAGATATAACCGCGATCGATTTGCATCCCCTCCACTACGTCTAATTCGGTAGCCAAAGATTTGGATTCTTCTACGGTAATTACTCCATCCTTGGTTACTTTGTTCATCGCTTCGGCAATCATCTGACCGACTTCTTCGTCATTACCAGAAGATACTGTTGCCACTTGAGCGATCGCTTCTCCAGCGACGGGTTTAGCTACTGTTACTATTTCTTTGACTAAAAAGCCAGTAGCTTTGTCTAAACCTTTTTTGAGGGCAACGGGATTTGCTCCTGCTGCGACATTTTTTAAACCTTCTTTAATTAATGCTTGGGCGACTACAGTCGCAGTAGTCGTACCATCACCAGCATTGTCTTTAGTTTTGGATGCAACTTCTTGGATTAATTTTGCACCAGTATTTTCGAGAGGATCTTCTAAGTCAATTTCTTTGGCGACGGTAATACCATCATTAACAATTTGAGGTGCGCCAAACTGCTTTTCTAATAGAACATTACGACCTTTGGGGCCGAGAGTAATTTTGACAGCATCAGCTAGGGCATTGACTCCTTTTTCTAATGCTCGTCTCGACTCTTCGTTAAACGAAACGATCTTCGCCATAGGATTTTATTCTTTATTGGTTTCGCTAGAGATTCCATTTGCAAATTTAGCACTCTTCGGTTGCGAGTGCTAAGGTCTATTATCTAAATTTTTGAATTATTTAGTCTTGTAGTGATTACCGAAACCCTACTGAACAGAGATTGAGGTCAGCGGTCACTAGCAAAATTTGGTATTTTATCTTTTTTTGTCTGCGCCTTAATACAGGAGCAGTATAATCACAGCTACCAGAACAATGACTGAAATAGCGACAAAATAGCGCATATGATTGATCTGATTTTCGAGCTTTTGAATTGCTTGCTTGCTACCAGCAAAAAGAGTGTTAATGTATCTTCGCTGTTCGAGATTGCGGTTATCAATCTGCATCTCTATTTCTTGAGCATTAAGAATTGACTTATTAAACTTCGTATTTGCTGCTTTAATTCCGCTTTGTAATTGATTGCTGACCTGATCTTGAAAATTTTCTAGTCCGCTACGAAAATCTTGTTTGAGACTGTCTATTTGCAGTTCAATTTCTTGATAAAGCTCTTTTCGTTGGGCTTCATTTTTGGCGAGGATTTTTTCCTCTAGCTTCAACATCGATTGAGTATACTTGGTTTCCAGCTGAGATAAATTATCGGCTGCCTGTTCTTTTTCCTGAATTAGATGAGAAAGCAGTTTCTCAAATAACCCCGGCCCCAGTTGAAAATAACCTCTTTGAACGGCACGAATAGTATCGGCAATTTCTTGAGTCGAAGTACTTTTGAGTAAATAACCCCTAGCACCTGCTTCTACCGCTTTATTGATATTATCCTCATCATCATGACTACTTAAAATAATTACTTTAGTACTGGGAAAACGTTGACTAATTATTTGAGTGACTGTCAAACCATTCATTTCGGGCATTTCGAGATCGACAACGATCACGTCGGTTTCTTTTTGCTCCATTTGTTCGAGAGCTTCTAAACCACTGGTAGCTTTACCTACTACTTCAAAATCTGCTTCAGCTTCTAAAATTGCTTTTAGTGCCTGCCTAGTGAAATTTTGGTCGTCTACGATAAGTATTTTAATCATTTAAATTTCTTTGAATAAAAGGAAAATATATTATTGCTAGTCATAGAACTTCAGTATTGTCGCTCTAATTTGATTGGTGTTTGCATAACTTGGTTTTTACTTTCAGCCAGTTACTACTTTACATTTCGCTCTTGCCAACAGTTATAAATTACTCCACTGTAAAAGCGAAGAACAGATCTGGGTAAAACCCTTTGTGCTGCCTATATTGGACAATTTTTTACTACTATTTGATGTTCTTAGAGGTTCGGACAATAAGTTCTTTCGTATATTATTGAAAGTTAGGCAAATAATGTTAAGTATAAGATTAAAAATAAATTATTAAGGTAGTTGACAATGCAAATTGAATTTACTTTTTATGGCGAGGGATTGGCACAAACTCTGATTAGAACCGATCTTAGTTAAACTACTAAATGGCTCAATTTGTTTGATAAATTATAATCTCGACAATACTCGCTAGACCGTTATACATAAACAAATATCTTACAGGAATTCATGAAATTTGACCTCAGTACTCAACTCTTACAGTTAAACTCGTCTGATTTAAAAACATGAGTATTAATGATTCCGAACCAAAGTCAAATAATACAGTTCTGTGCTGGAAACCAATTCACTAATATATTGGCGATCGAAAGAAAAAATTTATGCCAATTAAATAGATTTGGTATTGTATGATGTAATCGCGTTTTGAGAAAATAGTTTATTGTGATTCTACAGATTTATAGATTACGCGGTTACGTCCTTTTAGTTTGGCATCGTATAAGGCAGCATCAGCAGCAGCAATCAAGGTGTGGGGAGAAGAACGAGTATCGGGAATAATGCTAGAAACGCCCAAACTAAGAGTTACCATTCGTTCGATTTCGGATGAGTTATGAGGTATTTTTAGCTTTTTGATTTGCTCGTGAATCTCTTCTGCTACCCTAATCGCTCCTTGTCCTTCTGTATAGGGCAAAATAACGGCAAATTCTTCTCCACCATAACGAAATGCTACATCGGCAGGACGCTTGACAGCACGCTCAATTCCTTGAGCAACTTCATAGAGACAGGTGTCGCCAGCCTGATGTCCGTAGGTGTCATTGTAGGCTTTGAAGTAGTCTACATCACATAAAACCAAAGATAAATATTCTCTTTCTCTAGCACACCGCGACCATTCTTGAGTAATGTATTCATCAAAACGACGACGATTAGCTATTTGAGTCAGGCTATCGATATTAGCCTGATAAGTCAAGCGCAAATTGGCTTTTTTGAGCGTGATTTCGATTTGTTTGCGATCGCTAATATCGCGAAAGGTCATCGCAAAACCGTCTCCTAGCTTTACCGCTACGATGTGTAACCACATTTTGAGCGAAGCAGAATTGTAGTAGTACTCTTTTTCTAAGACAGTACAGGTTTCTACTACCTGAACAAATAGCTCGAATAAGCCATCAAAGAGATTACTAGAAGAAGCTTCGATAAAAAGTCTTTTGCCTTTGAGGGTTTGAGTCGTTTCTCCGACAGTCATTGCTGCCACGGGATTGGCAATCAGCCAACGAAAATCGACAATTTGATTGGTGCGATCGCGAATCGCTTCAAAGGCAGCTACACCATCTAAAGAACTGTTTAAAACTCCTGTGAGTAATGCGCGAGATTTATTTAATTCTCTTTCTGCAATCTTTCTTTCCGCAATTTCTTGACTCAAAACTTGTCTAAATTTCTGCTGTTGATTTAACACCTTTAATTGCGCTTTGACTCGAAAAACTACTTCTTCGACAAAAAAAGGTTTGGTGATAAAGTCAGCCCCCCCAACTTTGAAGGCTTCTACTTTATCAAGTTCTGAATCTAAGCCACTCAAAAAAATAATTGGGATATGTCGAGTTTCTTCTTGAGATTTTAAAACACGACATACCTGATAGCCATCCATAATGGGCAACATGATATCAAGCAAAATCAAGTCAGGATGCTCGGTCTTAATTATAGACAAAGCCATTTTTCCATCTGTAGCAGAATTTACTCTATAGCCTCGATCTTTGAGCAATGCTGATAATAGCCTCACGTTTTCTGGCAAATCATCGACTATTAATATGTTTTCTGGTGACTTTCTTTGATACTTTATGTTCATTTACCACTATTGGGTAATGTCTATCGCCTGAATTTTAATCAGTAGCTATAGTCAATAAACTTTTGTTTGGTCTACAAAGATAATTTAGACATTAATCTAATTTGATGTTTGACAGATGAAAAGAGTTTTAAATTGACTAAGTGAACGCCAGCCCTACTGTAAAACGGCAGGGTACTGTTCATCAATGGTCACGTGCTATCTCCGTCGTAAAACGACGAAGTAATCTATGACTGCGATAAGTTTAGAGGCAAAAATTGGACTAGAGTTAAATAAATTACATAGTACTCTAACCTGATAATTTAAAGTTATAAATCATAACCAATTTATTTGCATTTTCGACCGTATCGGTCATTGTATGTCAATATTTATAATCATGATTTAGCTATGTATCAGTTATATCATCTATTTTTCTAGGCGCAAATGGATGGTATTAGATCGTGTCTAGCTGACTGTGACTGGAGCAGTTTTGAGTATCAATTGTTACTAACATTTCGAGAGCGAACTGGTTTTTGTCAGCAGTACAATCTCACCTAGTACTCTGTCAACAATTAATTGATGGGTTAGGGCAGGCAGGGGAAGCAGGGGAAGCAGGGGAAGCAGGGGAAGCAGG
>JASJEI010000361.1 GCA_030064795.1 Pleurocapsa sp. MO_226.B13
ACTGGACTTTGGGAATGCGATCGAGGAAATCGGCTAAAATAACTACCTAGTAATACTTGTACTTGAATTAGACCCAGAATCGCTCGTGAAAGAAATATCCCTCGAATCCTTGCCTCCATGTTTTGAAAAGTGGTGTCTTAAATTTGATGATTTATGGGACAATCAAGGTAAGAAAACAGGGTTTCGTTGTTATTTAGCAGGATTATTAGGGGAAAGTAAACGAAAAAATCTTGTTAAAATTACTGATAACATTGTCGGCTCTTCTTATCATAACGTTCATCATTTTCTTGGTAAATCCAAAGGGAATGTAGATGATGTAAATGAACGTCGTCTACAAATCATGAATAAACGGAATCAAACAAGAATCAGAAATGGTTTTAGCTTAATAGTTGATGATTCTGGACACGTAAAAAGTGGAAATTTTCCTGAGGGAGTTGGGGGACAATATATCGGGGAAATTGGACGGACATCTCACGGGGGCGAGGCAACCTCGCCCCCCGTGTCCTCCAAAACTGAGAAGGTCATTGTTACAGTTACAACCCATTTATATGATGGAGTTAGAAGTTGACCATTAGATCTAGAATTATCTGAACACGCTGATTCTTTACCAGAAGGTAAAAAGGAGAAAGATTTCGTCAAAAAACCAGATTTAGCACGGAAATTCATCAAAAAAACCCTCGAGAGAAAATTGCACCCAGCTCTTGTTTTAATCGAGGTCGTTTATGGGAATAATTCTAACTTTTTCAGAGAAATTGAAAAGCTGAAGCTGAGTTATATAGGGGGTTTAGCCAAGAATCGTCTGGTTAAAGTCATCAAGAAAAAAACCGGGAAAAAAGAACCAGAAAAAAGATTAGATGAAATAACATTATCTTTGCCTAAACATAATTTTCAAGCAGTTACTATAGAACTTAATCAACCCAAAAATGTTTGGGTGACTACAATAAAAGTAGAAATTAGTGGACTTGAAGAAGAGAGAACAATTGCTATCGTCATGAATGCTAGTTCTCCAGAATCAGCCACTGAAATAGATTATTTAATTACTAATTATCAAGGTGATAAAGTAACAGGAGAATGGATAGTTAAAGCATTTTCTCAGAGGAATTATCTGGAAAAGTTTTATAGAGAAGCCAAAGGATGGTTAGGCTGAAAAGAATACCAAATGCGAAAAAAAGAGCGATTAATTCGTCACTTTATTTTAGTTTTTACTGCTTATACATTGATTATTTATCAGCAGTTAATGGGCGGATTGAGAAAACGTTATGCTAACAAACCTTTAAGAACTTTTGCTGAAACAATAGAAAGCATTTTCAACAGGTATTTCTTATCGTTTTTTTTGCTGGTTACAAAACAATAAGGAAGTTTTTGTTGAACATAAAGCCGAGCGAGGCTTTGTTTGGGGCTAAAAACAGGTAAAAAGCTTTCTGTCTTTCGATTTTAACCTTTTACGACCGCTTTTTTCCCTAAAGTCCAGCTATCAAAACTATTGTCGCGGGTAGCTTTAGGAGAAGAATTTACTATTGCTAATCGCGGTGTTCCGATCGCCAAGCTTGTTCCTTATACTCCAGTTGAAGATAAGGGCGATCGCATACCTGGAAGGACTTATCAATCAAATTCAAATTAGAGATGATTTTAATGAGCTAGATGAAGAAATGATGGGATTATTTTACGGGGACGAATAAATGAGGTTGTTGTTGGATACTTGTTGCTGGTTATGGTGGTTGAGCGATACTCAAAAACTCAGCGAACAACAGCTAAATGCCCTGATAAGCCGTCAAAATCAGTTATTTTTATCGGTGGCTACTCTTTGGGAACTAAGTATCAAAATTAGCAATGGTAAATTAACTATCCCTCAGTCTCTCGATAAATTAGTAGCCAAAGAATGTCCCCAAGATAATATCAAAATTCTCGATATTAAACCGATCCATGGGATTAACGCTGGCTCTCTCCCTCTACATCATAAAGACCCCTTCGATCGCATGATTATTACTCAGGGAAATATGGAAAATTTAACTATCGTAACTTCTGATGCCATATTTCAAGAGTACGATATTTCTGTATTACTATAAATACCCTACATATAATTTTCAACCTGCGAAATGCCCGTATTGAAGACAATCTCGTTAGACCAATTAAAAAATGCCTTGATTTTGCTGATTTGTAGGCTAGGGATCGGCTTGATTTTCTTATTGTTATTGACTACTAAAGCCAATTCTCAGCGATCGTTTACTATTTCCCAGTCAAACAGTTATCAAGATAAACTTTTAGCCCAAGCCGATCCTGCCCAAGAATTATTCGATCGTGCCACCGAACAACTCAACAACGAAGATGTAAAACAAGCGATCGCTTTATGGCTAGAAGCAGCAGAGTTATCACGACAACAGGGAGATTCTCATGGAGAAGCTTTATCCCTGGGAAATATCGGTTTGGCATATGAAATCTTGTCAGACTATCCTCAAGCAGTTAATTATTTCGAGCAAACCCTAGCGATCGCTAAGAAACTCAACGATCGACAGTTAATTGCAGGAATACAGGGAAACTTGGGTAATAATTACTTACGAATTGGTAGCTATCCCCAAGCAATCTCGGCATACGATGAATCCTTGGCTTTATGGCAAGCATTAAATAACCAAGCTGCGGTAGGGCAAGTATTGCGCGGAATGGGTAACGTGCAAATTGCGCTCGGTAACTATGAAAAAGCTCAGACACTCCATCAACAGGCATTAACCATCTAACAAATCTTCGTAATCTAATCCCTCTACTTTGGATATTTCCGTAGTTGCTGGTGTTACATTCTCTTCTTCTTCAATCTCGTCAAAAGCCTGAGTCTTAATAATCTTTTTCTGCATCGACAATTCTGTCTGTTCCTCTTTTTGCCTTTCCTTGCGAGTCTTTTTATCCAGTGGAGTAAATAAATCGCGATCGCATGGTTCGAGGAGAGTTTGAATAATTTCTATTTTCAGTTGTGCCTCCTCATCAAATTCGACGACAACTTCATTATTTCTTTTGTACCCAGGCGGTCGGTCAAAATAGGTAAAATATGTCAATACAATAATTAGCCTAGTAAATTTGGCTGAAAATAACTAAAATTACCGAGATGAGTATCGAGCAAAGCATATGAACCTGAGACCAATTTGGGGTTCGCTCACTGTCTTTATTATTTGTCCTTTGTTGGGCGGGCTTCCCCTGATCGACTGGATAACCTACACCATTACTGGTCGTCAATTGCGAAAGCTTGGTACTGGTAATATATCAGTATCAGCAGCTTTTTATCATGGCGGAAAGCTAGCAGGAATTTGTGCCGTCCTCTCCGAAGCAGCAAAGGGAATTGTTGCGGTATTACTAACCAGAGTTTTTTTTCCTACGGGTTCGGTTTGGGAAATTCTAGCAATCATCGCTCTAGTAATTGGGCGTTATTGGCTGGGCAAAAGTGCGGGAACAACCAATGCAGTCTGGGGAATTGTCGCTCACGATGCGATCGCAGCCGGACTAATCTGGTTAATTAGTTTAATTAGCTTTACTATTATTCGCGATCGCCTTGTGGGTAAGTATGGTGTATTAGTTCTACTTGTAGTTATTATTGGCTTGCGCAATCCCAACCAGCCAGAATATGCAGTAGCGACTTTAGGACTAGCCAGTCTGCTTGCTTGGATTTATCAAAATATACCCGATGATTTAGACCTACCCGATCCTACAGGAGAAGCTGATACTAATAAAATGTTTCGTTTTTTTCAGGGCAACAAAAAAATTATGACTCTAGACAAGAAACTAGATGAGTCAAAGGTAGGGCAAAAAGCAGCAACTCTGTCCTTACTCAAACGCTTGGGTTATCCTGTAGCCGAGGGATGGATCTTGCGTCCAGGAGAGGATTCAAAGATATTAGTAGCCAAGCTCAATCCCACGCCCGAATCTCCTTTAATTGTACGCTCCTCGGCAATTGGCGAAGACTCGCAAACAGCTTCAGCTGCGGGACAATATTTAAGTATTTTGGATGTTACCAATAGAGAACAATTACGCTCGGCAATTATCGATTGTCAAACCTCTTATCTAGAAAACAACGCGATCGAATATCGTCGTCAAAAAAATCAGTCTCAGGAGTCGATGGCGATTTTAATCCAAAAGCAAATTGAAGGATTGTATAGTGGAGTTGCCTTTAGTCGCGATCCTGTAAATCAATTAAACGATACCGTCGCGATCGAAGCTTTACCAGGAAAAGCCACCAAAATTGTCTCTGGTAAATACACTCCTCAAAGATATCGCGTCGCCATACCCGAAACAGAGCTAACCAACCAAGAGCAAAATAACCAGCCGATTACGGTTACGCAAGAAAACGCCCTGGATACTGGAGTAACTATTCCCCAGGAAATAATCGAATCCGTCGCACTCCTAGCAAGGGAAATGGAAGAGTTGTTTGACGGCATTCCTCAAGACATCGAGTGGACTTACGATGGCGATCGGCTCTGGATCTTACAAGTACGCCCGATTACTACCCTACTACCGATTTGGACGAGACGAATTGCAGCAGAAGTGATACCAGGTAAAATTCGTCCCCTTACTTGGTCGATCAACCAACCCCTCACCTGTGGTGTCTGGGGGAAATTATTTACCATCGTTTTAGGCGATCGCGCCAAAGACTTAAACTTTGAACAGACTGCTACCCTTCACTTTGCCAGTGCTTATTTTAACGTTACCCTTTTGGGTACGATCTTTCGTCGCATGGGCTTACCCCCAGAAAGCTTAGAATTTCTCACCAGAGGCGCGAAATTTAGTAAACCCCCTCTGATGTCTACTGTGAGGAATATTGCTGGATTGTGGCGACTAGGCAAGCGAGAATTAGGTCTGTATGGAGAATTTGAAAGCGATCGCGAAAAGCTATTTACTCCGATCCTATCTGAGTTGGAACAACAATCAGCAGCAGAGTTATCTCCCAGGGAAATTATTGACAGGATTAATACTATCCTGAGCTTACTAGACAAAGCCACCTACTACAATATTCTCGCCCCTCTGAGCTTAGCAATCCGTCAGGCAATTTTTAAAGTGGCTGCAACCGAATTAGATAATAGCCAGACACCAGAAATTGTTGCAGTAAGTTCTCTAGCCGAAGTCGCAGGTCAAACCCGCAAATTACTGGCAACAGAACAAATAACTCTCGACTCTTCTGCCTCTCTATTTGCCCACATAGCCGAAAATTCCGAAGGAGAAAGCATTATCGAGCAATTTAATCTTTGGTTAGACCGCTACGGCTATTTGAGTGAAGTAGCCACAGATATAGCCGTTCCACGCTGGAAAGATAAACCAGGTATACCCAGACAAATGTTTACGCGGTTTTTCTTTGACGCTCATGGAGCTAAAAAAGCTCAACTATCTCTGGGTACATTAAATCAATCTTGGCAAGCAAGGTTAGTCCAAAGAAGATTAAATCTTAAAGGTGCCGTAGCTGAAATCTATAACAAACTTTTGGCAAATTTACGCTGGAGTTTTTTAGCCTTAGAACAACAGTGGCTCGATAATGGTTTAATAAACAATTCTGGTGAGATATTTTTGCTGAAGCTAGAAGAAATTATTTCTTTGGTAGAAGCTGCTGACGGCGAATTCATCCAGCAACTTCCTCGCTTAATCGAGCAAAGACAACAACAATGGTTGGAGTCCAAAAAATTAACCTCTGTTCCTCGATTAGTCTACGGTAAGCCAGAAGCCTCAATTTGGACAACTCCCCAAGTTTTAGACTCACAAACTAGCTTCAAAGGAATTGGCACTAGTACTGGTCAAATAGAGGGAACTGTTAAAATCATCTCCAATCTCCATAATGCTCCTGCGATCGACAGTAAAACTATTATTGTCGTTCCCTACACCGATGCGGGGTGGTCGCCAATTTTAGCTCGTGCAGGAGGGTTGATTTCAGAAGTAGGTGGTCGTCTATCTCATGGGGCAATTGTCGCCAGAGAATACAACATTCCTGCGGTTATGGACGTTGCCAATGCTACTACTCGATTTCATGATGGTCAAAGAATTAGAATTAATGGTCAAACAGGAGTTGTAGAACTACTCGATTAGGTATCGGTAGTTTTACCGCCCGAACTAAAACTGTCAGTAATTATGAATCTAGCTGCTACCAATTATCTCAAGTTAGCTCAAGAACAAATCGCTCGTAACCAGTGGCAAGAAGCTATAGTTAGCTTGCAGAGGGCAATTATAGCTTTCTTTCAGATGAATAGACTCAATTTTTACTCACTACTTTATTAGATTAGTATGGTCTACCCAAATGAAAACTGCTGTAAAATACAGCCCGAACGCTGGGACACTTATTTTAATTTGGGAGTAGCATTTCTCAAGCAAAAACAATATGCTAAGGCTGGAGAAAGCTTTGAACGAGCGATTGCTATTAAACCAGATTATGCTTGGTCTTATTATCATTTGGGCGAAGCTTTTGTCGAACAAAATTTAAGCGATCGCTCCTTGGTTTGTTTTCGGCAAGCATTAAAATTAAATTTTCAAGACTATCGGCTACAGTTTAAACTAGGCAAATCTTTTAGAAACCAAGGTTTGACTAAAGAAGCAATTATTTGTTTTTGTCGAACTATTAAACTCAATCCTGATTTTGTTCCTGCTTACATATCTTTAAGGTATGTAGAATTGCAACCAGAATGGCTGGAAGATTTAATAAGTTTCTATCGACAAATATCCCTCGCTCGCCCCGATCTACCAGAAGTTTTGACTAATTTAGCAGAACTGTTAGCCGAGCGAGACGATCTATCTGAGGCAATCGCCTTTTCTCGTCGAGCGGTTGAGATTCAAACTACCAGAGATAATCCTCATCTGAGTAAGATCGATTGGCCACCAGAAAAAAGCAAAGCTCCTGACTTTATAATTATTGGGGCAGCAAAATGTGGCACTACTTCTCTGTATAAATACTTAAATTATCATCCTCAAATATTATTACCAAACAAAAAAGAGTTACGTTTCTTCGATAAAAACTTCCAGCGCGGTTACGAATGGTATCTAGCTCAATTTCCTAGTATTTGCGATCGCCCCGAACTACTGACAGGAGAAGCTTCTCCAAGCTATTTATTTTCACCTCATGTAGCTCAAAGAATCAAAGATTTTGCTCCACGAACTAAATTAATTGTAATGTTACGTAATCCTGTAGACCGCTCGATTTCTAACTATTATCAAAATAAAAAAACAGGCTGTCACCAAAATACCTTAGAAGAAACCATTAATCGAGAAATATCAAGGCTAGGTCGCAAAACAGAATTACAGTTGTCTTATGACGCTGGCATATTATCCCAGAGTCTTTATTACTACAAACTCAAACGTTGGATGAAGATATTTCCTAAAAATCAGTTTTTAATTTTAAGCAGTGAAAAATTCTTTAGCGATCCAGGTACATCAGTACGGCAGGTTTGTCAATTTCTTGAGTTACCCAATATTCAAAATGATGATTATCAAAAATACAACACTGGATCTTATCCTCAAGCTTCCGATACGATTAAAAAACAATTAGAGAATTTTTTTGCAATTTATAATCAACGACTAGAAGAATTTTTACAAATGGATTTCAATTGGTAAGGTCGCTTCCCTATTGTGTAAAATATAGCTGCAAGCACGATCTCATCATTCTTGATTTTGCCATATCTCTAGGTCGCTCTACTGATAGATAAGATCCGAGCGGTGAAAAGCGATCGCTACTACAAACTGTCTATTTGAACCAAGACGATTCACAATAAACATATTTTTGCACTATATTTAAAGTTAACCATTTCTGTTTTATATGCTTGCTCTGATTATTGTCGTCACCACGGTTTTGCTTGGTTCGGCTTTTTGTTCTGGATCTGAAACAGCACTGTTGTCGATTTCCCCGATTAAGGTAAGACAACTGGCTCAATCAAAAAAACCAGCAGCCTTAGCATTGGCAAGCATTCGTCTCAAGATTAATCGACCGATCGCTACCATTGTTATTCTCAATAATATTTTTAATATTGTTGGCAGTATTGTGATTGGTAGTCTGACCAGTAAAATACTCGGTGATGCCTGGTTGGGGGTATTTTCGGGACTTCTGACCTTTTTGATTATCGTCTTTGGCGAAATTGTACCCAAAACTCTAGCTCAACGCTACGCTCAACAAGTTTGCTTGGCGATCGCTATTCCGATCAGATTCTTAACAGTGATTTTTACCCCTTTAGTCTGGTTGGTAGAAAACGTCACCGCACCATTTGTCCAGGGTCAAAAAATTCCCACCACCGACGAAGCAGAAATTAAATTTTTGACTAATATTGGTTTTCAAGAAGGAGTAATAGAAGACGACGAAGCCGAGATGATTCAGCGTGTATTTCAGTTAAACGACCTTAACGCCTCGGATTTGATGACTCCGCGAATTATTATTACCTATCTTAAAGGGGAACACACCTTAACTGAATGTCAGCAAGATATTATTAAATCTCAACACACCCGCATTCTGGTAATTGATGAAACCATCGATAACGTTACGGGGTTGGTACTCAAAGACGAACTACTGACGGCGATGATTGAGGGAGATGGCGATCGCAAAATTGATAGTCTCAAGCGTCCCGTACAGTTTGTACCAGAAACTAATCGTGCCGATAAACTACTCAAGGTATTTCAAGACAACAGGGAACACTTGGCGGTAGTCTTAGATGAATATGGTGGTGTAGCGGGAGTTGTCACCCTAGAGGATGTTTTGGAAGTGTTAACAGGAGAAATTGTCGATGAAACGGATCGTAACGTAGACCTACAAGAAATTGCTCGTAAGAAACGTCTGCGTCTCCTAAAATCTAGAGGAATTAATAATTAATAAGAGGTTTTGTTGTTTAAAAGGAGAAAATATATGTCAAAAATCGCCAAAATTGCTCGATTGGGAGAGCCAATTCTGAGAAGTCAGGCAAAGCCCGTAGTAGAAGTTCTCGATCGCCAGATTAGAGATTTAATCGATACTTTAATTGCTACAGCAGTCGCCAACAAGGGAGTTGGTATTGCAGCCCCGCAAATTTTCCAACCCTATCGATTATTTATTATCGCTTCCCATCCAAGCGATCGCTATCCTCATGCACCAACGATGCAGCCTACGGCAATAATTAATCCTCGAATCTTGAGCCATAGCCAAGAAATAGTCAAAGATTGGGAGGGATGTTTGAGCATTCACAATGTTCGGGGTCTAGTGCCTCGATATCAACAAATAGAGGTAGAATACACTACTAGAGAAGGAGAAACCAAGCAAGAAATATTCACAGACTTCGTTGCCCGTATTTTTCAGCACGAACTCGATCATCTAGATGGCATAGTATTTACCGATCGCATCAAAAATCCAGCCGATCTCTATACAGAACAAGAATATCGCCAAATAATCAACAAATAACCAGCTAGTCGATCTCTATTCCTTGTTCCTTGTTCCTTGTTCCTTGTTCCTTGTTCCTCAGTTTATAACCAGTAAATGAACGAAGTAATAGGTATTGACTTAGGTGGTACTGCGATTAAGATCGGTCGGTTCCTACCCGATGGAACTTGTTTAGAGTCAATTATTATTTCTACACCCCAACCTGCTAATCCTCGCCCAGTAGTAAATGCGATCGCCAAAGGAATTAAGCAGCTAAATCGAGATTTTAGCTGTAGTGCAGTTGGTCTTGGCGTTCCAGGCCCTACAGACGATGCCAGACGTATTGCCAAAAAATCAATCAATCTTCCAGGGTGGGATGATGTTCCTGTCGCTGAGTGGTTAGAAGCCCAAACGGGATTAAAAACAGTACTAGAAAATGATGCCAACTGTGCTGCGATCGCTGAAGCCTGGCTGGGTGCGGGAAGAAAATTTAAAGATTTTATTCTCTTGACTCTGGGAACGGGAGTAGGAGGAGCGATCTTTATCAACGGTAAATTATTTACTGGCCGTTTTGGTGCAGCGGGAGAATTAGGTTTAATTACCCTCAACTCCGATGGTTTGCCCTGTCGTAGTGGCAACCAAGGCTCATTAGAACAGTACGCTTCTATTGGTGCAATTCGCCGTCTGACGGGAAAAGACCCCGCTCAAATGTGTAGCCTTGCCCAAGCAGGAGATTTAGAAGCCTATAAATTTTGGCAGAATTATGGCAGAGTCTTAGGTGCGGGAATTGCCAGCTTAATCTATGTTTTGACCCCTGAAGCAGTGATTATTGGTGGGGGAATAAGTGCTAGTTGTCAGTTTTTTTTACCGAGTGTCCTAGAAGAAATCGAGAAACGAGTTGTGTCGCCTTCCCGTCTGAATTTAGAGATACTCCAGGCTCAAATGGGCAACCACGCAGGAATGCTAGGGGCTGCAAAATTGGTTTGGGATCTCTATGGGTAAATGTAGGGTAACCTTAAATAGGCAAACGCTGTAGATTTTTATTACTACCAATTACCACCATAACCAACCCTTTCTTTAGTACTTGTCCAGGGCTGAGATTGGTAACAAACTTCTCTCCATCACCAATTGCCAAAACATTAACACCGTAGCGTTTGCGTAGATCCAGTTGAGAAAGGGTGCGATCGTTAAACTCCTCTGGTACTAGTACCTCCACGATACTATTTTCAGTATCCAATTCAAAACGCTCTAAAAATCCAGGTTGGGTTAAATTACTTGCCAGGGCGCAACCAGCCTCATGTTCGGGAAAGACCACGCGATCGGCTCCTACCCGTTTTAATACTTTGCCGTGAATTTCAGACGAAGCTTTGGCTATTACCTGCTCTACCCCTGCTTCTTTGACGTTAAGGGTGGTAATAATACTTTCTTGAAGATAGTTACCTATTGCCACAATTACCGTATCCATCTCAAAAATACCAGCTTCCTTGAGAGATTCTGGCTCGGTAGAATCTAGTTGAATGGCATGAGAGGCGATCTTGTGGGTTAAAGCTTGAGTCACCAATCTTTCGTCAATATCTGTACCTAAGACTTCATAGCCCATTTTATGCAAGGAACTACAAACTGCTCTACCAAAACGCCCTAGTCCAATGACAGCAAATTGGCGATTTTTGGCATGGGAGTTAGTTAAAAAATTGAGAGATTTCAACTTAGCCTCTTACCTAAATAACTTGATTTTATTGGCATTTTAATCGATGAGAACATTTGATGCTTTCTTAGCTTTTATGGCTCAACCTACCAAAAGATTTTCTTCGGGATATTGCAGAGTACTAGGACTATGATCGCCAATAATCGCTGCAATGAAAATTAAAATGCTTACTCTACCAATATACATTGCCAAGACTAAAATTATTTTTGAGGCTACGGCAAAACTTGAGGTGATTCCTGTAGATAGACCGACTGTGGCAAAAGCAGAGATTACTTCAAATAAAATTGGCAAAAACTCGAATTCTGTATCGATCGCAGAAATCAAGATAGTGATCGTGACTATCGATGCTGCCGTGCCAAATACCACCGCTACCGCTTTGAGAATTAAGGTGCTAGGGACTTCTCTTTGATATAAGACTACATTGTTTTTACCCTGCAAGACTGATTTGGTGCTGTTATACAAGATTCTGAAGGTGGTGGTCTTGATTCCTCCTCCCGTACCGCTCGGACTAGCCCCAATAAACATTAATCCCATAGTGATAAACAATCCCGCCGTGGTCATCTGCCCAATATCAATGCTATTAAATCCAGCGGTTCTCGTACTCATAGATTGAAACCAAGCGGATAATAATTTATCCTCAAAGTTCAAGTTAGCTAAGGTGGCAGGATTACTTAACTCGGTGAGAAAAAAGGCAACTGTACCTACTAGTAAAAGTAGAATAGTAGTACTTATAACTACCTTAAGATTAAGAGAAAAGCAAAATCTTTCAGGCTTACGCTTAATTACATTGAGTAGCCACAGATACATTTCAATAATTACCTGATAGCCGATCCCGCCAAAGATAACCAAGCCAGGAATAATCAGATTAACTGCCCAAGAAGAACGATAGCCCACCAAACTATCAGAGAATAAACTAAAGCCCGCATTATTCCAGGCACTGATACTATG
The DNA here is from genome assembly GCA_030064795.1 of Pleurocapsa sp. MO_226.B13. The sequence continues at coordinate 11,982 of JASJEI010000361.1, forward strand.
AAAAATCGAATACCACAAGCCCGTTGACCAACCAAATTCACTGACAAAGGTACGTAGTAGTAAAAAGATCCCCGTGAGTTCAAAAATCATCGTCGTGGCAATAATCGATCGCACTAGATTGTTAGTACCCTGTAAAAAAGGACGGTCGAAGGATTCTTGAATCGCAAATTTTTGTCTGAGGTCAAATTTTCGACCCAGCAGCAACATTAAAAAAGTTGTGGTCATCATGTAACCCAAACCACCAACCTGAATTAAGAATAAGATAGTTAACTGACCCCAAAAAGAAAAATCACTTCCTGTATCGACCACCGCTAAACCAGTAACACATACAGCGGAGGTGGAAGTAAACAAAGCGACAATAAAGTTGTTCCAAGTCCCTGAAACAGTGGCAAAGGGCATCATTAGTAGGATAGTTCCTATAATAATTAGACTTAGGAACCCTACACAAATTGTCCGAGCAATAGTCATAAGTAAAATCTACTTTTATTGATTGGCGATCGCCGATGGTAAATTGTCATTTTGGTCAATTTTAGTAGAAAGCAACTCGTTTTTCATATATCTAGACTCATACTCTCTTAATTTTGTTTGGCGGATTTTGTTTGGCGGGAATGCTTTTGGTGCTGGTTTGAATCAACCACTTAACTAACTGTTGCCATTCCTTAGAACTGGTTAAACTACTAGCGTTGAATTTAATTCCCCAATTGCGAGAAAATTCGGCGAAACTTTCAATCCAGCTAACCAAGGTTTCTATACCCGAATTGGGACGATAATTCCAAGCTTGCTTGAGATAATCTATGGTTTCTGAATGATGACCTGTATGGTTTAAATACCAGGCAATCCAAATCAAAGTACCATAACGAACAGACTGTTCCATCAGTCGCACTCGATCGGGTAGGTTGGGTTGAGCAAAAAAATCTTCAGTAACCGCTAGTAGCGATCGCGCTTGGGGTAAACCTTTATGCATGGCACTTTGGGGGTGTTGGCGATAGCAGACTGTGATTTGACGCAGCCAGGCTGTTTTGCAACCTTTGAGGGCTAGCTTTAACACTAAGTTAGTATCTTCTGCGGGAGGAAAACGGGGATCGAAACCACCTACATATTGCAACCATTCGCGACGAAACATCATCGCACTGGGCAAAACTGGTTTCCAACGCAACCAGGTTTCTAAATTTAGTTCGGGAATATTTTCCCAAGGACAAACATCTAGTAATTTGTTTCCTTCTGCGTCTACTCTTTGCCAACCACTATGAACTATGCCTAGATCTGCCCGCTTGATTAAGATCTCTGCTTGACGGGCTAGCTTATGGGGCAAGAAATAATCGTCAGCGTCTAAAAAAGCGATTAAATTAGCATTGGCTAAGGCAATACCATGGTTGCGGGCTGCTGCCACTCCTTGATTTTTTTGTCGAATGTAGCGAATGCGATCGCTATAAGGTCTTAAAACATCTGCTGTTGAATCTATCGAACCATCGTCAATGACAATTACTTCATAGGTACAGCCTTCTTGCTTGAGGACACTTTCTACAGCTTGGGTAATATAGCGATCGCAATTATAGGTTGGAATAATTACACTCACGCTAGGTTCGCCATCGGTCAATTGCATCATTTAGATTAGATTTCCAACTCTGCTATACATATTGTGATTGCTAGCTCTCTATCTTAGCAAGGCGATGAGCTATTTGGATTGAGTTGCCATACTTGTCAAAATCATCAGTGAATTTACGCTTTTTATAGCTTAACTGTATTAAGTCGAAAAACTTATTTTTTGCAGGATGATGTTAATTTTTTCAGTATAAATAATTAGAAATTTAGTTTGTTTCTAATTATCTAAATTGAAGATCGGAAATAATACTTAATTATTTTTAGGTAAATAATATTAAACTATATTTTTTTAACTAGTAATATTTTACTTGTTTCTCTTTATATCTGGATGATTGATATTGTTTTTCTTTACTGAATTTTTATCTATTGACTTTCAAAAAAAATACCTAAACGAGAGAGGTTTTTTCCCGAAAAAATACTTATATATTATCATTAATTCTATTATTTTGTATCTTTAAAGACTAAAAAATACTCTTTTTTGAACTAATTTATCAGTAATTTCAGCTACATTATAAGCGTTTAAAATTAATTTAAAAATTTTTAAAAATTTTGTATTATCAAGCATTGACATTTACAAAACTATGCAGAAAATAGATAGAGAGTAGTCTGGAATATATTTTTTAAAACATTTTGTATTCTGTCTTACTAGAAACAAAATTAATATGATTTATCATATTTTTTAGAGGGTTTTATTTTCCGATTTTTCGGGTATTTTTGGGTAAAATTAACATTACAAAAAGGGAGTATTAATTATGTCACATATTGTTTCACCAGACAATACAGAGAGCTTGTTGGAAACACCAACTGCCGATGGCGGACTACACGTTGTTGCTCAGCAAGATGAAGAAAATATTATCGAAATTAAAGGTGATGCTGAAGTAGGTATTGTTGGTGGCAAACTAGCAGATACAATTACAACTGGTGCAGGAGATGCTGCCGTCTTTACTGGAGATGGTGAAGACGTTATTACTGGTGGTACTGGAGACGATATCTTTAGAGGTGGCGAAGGCGACGATGTAATCAGAGGTGGTCTTGGTGCTGATATTATTATCGGTGGTGCTGGCAACGATATCCTACGGGGTGGTCGTGGCGGCGTAGACGCAGACGGCAATCCTATGGGTGATATTCTCAAAGGTGGAAGTGGCGATGATATTTTTGAATTTGCTGCTAGTGAATTTGAAGATGGTTCTATGGATGAAATCGTAGACTTCAAAGCAGATGGATTTGCCGATACGATCAAAATCTTTGGTGTTGGTAGTACTGAAGAAGGTGCTGTTACCTATGATGCAGATACTGGTATGGTTTCGATTAACGGACAGGAAGCGATTGACATCGGTATGAATCAAGATGTTGAATTTAAGACCAATGAAGACAATGATACTTGGGAGCTATTCTAAATAGGTAGAACCTAAAGTATTGAATCGGTACAATTTTAAATAATACTTTGCTAGACCCATGACTAACGTTGTGGGTCTAATAGTATATTGAGGTACTTGGCTTAAAATCTGAATTGATGAAATAAAAAAAGATTTGGGCTACTCTGGGTAAGTCCTATCTATGATTAGATTCAATCATTTAATTTCTAAGTTTTATTTGTAATTTAAGTTTGGGATTATTCCTATTACCGTCAATGACCAGAGGCGAATCCTCAATCAACAATGTCAAATCCCATCTGGCTAAAAGAGAATGGGATCGGGCGATCGAGATATGTCAACAGGTACTCGCAGTCAATCCTAGTGCTATTGATTTTTATCTTTATCTAGCTAAAGCCTATGTCCAAAAGGGAAACATGCCCGCAGCTATCAATGCTTATCAAAAAACTCTCGGTACGACAATAGATCAGGCAGAAGTGTATGCAGAGTTGGGCTTGCTGCATAGCAAACAAAAAAATCTAGAACAAGCAGCTTGGCATTACGAACAGGCTCTGGCTCTCAGACCAGACTGGCCGCAGTTGCAATACAATCTGGCAGTAGTACAACATCAATTAAACAATTGGAACTCCGCAATTGTTGCTTATAACCAAGCCATAGAATTAAAACCAGACTACGCAGCAGCTTATTTTAACTTAGGGGTTCTTTACGACCAAAAAGGAGAATTAGACATAGCGAGCGCCAGCTACGAGCAGGTAATTGCCGTACAGCCCAACTTTGTCAGAGCCTATAGCAATATGGGCAGTACTCTTGCCAGACAAGAAAAATACGAGCGGGCGATCGCCATTTTTCAACAGGGTCTTAGTCTCGATCCCACCTGGGCAACTCTTCACAACAACCTCGGTCAAGTTTACTGGTTTGACGAGCAACCAGGATTGGCAATTACTAGTTTTGAGAAGGCAATTTCTTTAAATCCCAAGATGGCTTTGGCCCATCATAATTTGGGCAAATTGTGGCAACAACAAGGGAATTATCCCCAGGCAATTAAATGTTATCGTACCGTTATCGCTCTAGAGCCAGAAAACATTTTGGCTTATAGTCATTGTGCTGATGCGGAGCAAAAAATCGGCAATATTTCAGCGGTTTTAGATTTATGGCGTAGAGTAATTCAGCTCAAACCAGATTTTGTTCGGGCTTATTGTCAGCGAATGTTGGCAACCGAACCAGAGGATCTCTTAGATCGAGCCAAAGTCTCCTGCGCTCGTTTTCTCCGGGCATTACAACAAAAACAAAAAAATGTCGCCGTGTATCATCTAGGGCAAACTTATGCTCAGATGGGAGATGTTTTATTTGAGTTTGGCGGAGTCAACCAAGCCGAGAACTATTATCAAAAAGCTCTACAAATTCAACCCCAAACAGTAGAACTATATCTCAAACTAGGTAATTGTCTGGCAAAACAAAAAAGATTAGATGCAGCGATCGCGATTTATCAGATTGGCTTAAATTTAGAGCCAAAACACTCCGAGATTTGTTTTCAACTAGGCAAAGCCTTAGAGCGAACTCAAGAAGCAGAGCAGGCGATTGACTGTTACGAGACGGTATTAAATCAACAGCTAGAAACTACGATGCAACAATGGACAAACTTGCCCAGTTTGTTTCCTACTGAAGATAAATCTTTATTGCCAGAGAAAGTTTATCACTACACCCAAGATTGGGTTCGAGATTGTCGGTTAGAGAATTTTAGCTACGTTCAAGTACTCTGGGAAAATCAGAATGCGGAACCGAAAATTACGGGTATTAGAGAACCAGAAATCATCAACACTCCTTCTCCTGGCAAATCCTCTTATCCAGATTGCGGAGGCGTAAACTGCCAAAGCTGCATGAACAAACTGATACAGGATTTTCAACCCAGACAAATTGGCGAAAACGCTTATAAATGCGATCTAGAACAACTAGTTACCATTTCCTCCAGACTACCCTTTGTGGTCACGATTCCTCAAGGGCGGAGTTGGATTGCACCGCAAAAAAATTCTTGGATTATTTGCGATGCCTTGGCGGTGGTTACCCCCGATAATTATCTATTAGGAGACTTGTCCCGTTACTATCCTTGGATGTTACCTATATGTCCTTATCAAGAGCGCGACGAACACCGCATTTTTGAACTGGAAAGCATTCCTGCTGTAGAAAAAATTAACGGCAGAGTGGCATTGCTCTCGACTTTGGCAGGTCATGTTTACTATCACTGGATGTTCGATTTGCTGCCTCGGATTGAATTGATTCAGCGCAGTCAAATAAAAATCAGCGAGATTGACTGGTTTGTTGTTAACAGTCTCAGCAAACCCTATCAAAGAGAAACTCTAGAGCTTTTGGGTATTCCTAGAAATAAAATTATCGAAAGCGATCGCCATTGTCATATTCAAGCTACTGAATTAATCGTTCCTTCTTTTCCTGGCCATATGGATTGGGTTCCACCTGGTACGATGCAGTTTCTCAGACAGACATTTCTCCCGAAAATTAATCTGGCAAAAACCAATGTCGGTAAAAGAATCTACGTCAGTCGAGCTAAATCTAACAACAGACAGATTATTAATGAGCCAGAAGTAAACCAGTTACTCACTAGCCAAAAATTTCAAACGGTTTTTCTAGAAGAAATGTCAGTATTAGAGCAGGCAGCCGTCTTTGCCAATGCCGAAGTTATTGTTGCTCCCCACGGTTCGGGATTGACTAATTTAGTTTTTTGTTCCCCCAATACCAAAGTAGTCGAATTATTTTCTCCCAACTATTTAAGAACTGATTATTGGATGATTTCTCAGCATCTACAACTACAGCACTATTATCTAGTCGGAGACAATTTTGAATGTTTGTCGTTACGCAATCTGATGTACCAAAACTCTCTAACTGAAGATATTTTTGTCAATCTTGATTCTCTAAAACTGATTTTGAAACATATCTCTAAATATAAATGATGGTCATTAGTAGGGGCGATTCGCCCTAAAGGACTCGCTGCGCATCGCGCGAAGCGAAGCGATATGCGAAGCCCGCGCCCATGATTCCCTACGGTCACGGTATCCGTGATAGAGTCCTCTAGGGAATCGCCCTTACGATCATTAGTCATTAGTTATGGGACTTCATTAATAGTGGCGATAAACTACCGAACGAGTAACAATAAAATAAAAATAACTTAAATTATATCCGTGGATTCTAGCTATTTAGTTCAAGCGATCGCTCAGTGCGAACGGGCAGTAAAAGAGCAATCAAATAACCCAGAAGCATGGCAGGAAGCATTTGCCGATTTGGGTAATTTACTTCAAGGTATGGGTCAATTTGACCGAGCAATTGTCTGGCATTCTCTAGCTTTAGAAAACAAGGCAAATGTAGGAGAAGTGTACTGTCAACTGGGCGAACTTCATATGCTGGAAAAAAATTGGACGGCAGCTCTAAATTGTTTTGAAAATGCTCTAGAATACCTGCCCAACTCGGCGAGAGTCTATGCTTCTTTGGCTCAAATTAACGGTCAATTGCAACGCAAAGAAGCAGAGATGGACTGTTGGTATCGGGCAACAGAAATTAACCCCAATCTAGTCAATAACACTGGTTACTACAAGCTAGCTAAAGCCTTAGAACAACGAGGCCAGATCGACGAAGCGATCGCCTGTTATCGAAGAGCTACAGCGGGAAAAGGAGGCATACTCGCTGCTTTTTACGATCTAGGAGAAATTTACCTACGGCAACGCAGGCTAGATCTGGCTGAGGCTGCTTACGAGCAAATTTTGCAAGTCGAACCCAATGAAGCTAGGGCGCAATATAAATTGGGAACTGTTTACCTGCAAAAACGCTCATTTGAGAAGGCGATCGCTTGTTTTCGCCAAACGATTAAAAATGCTCCCGACTTTCCCTGGGCTTATCGAGATCTAGTTAAAACTTTTTTGATTCTGCAAAAATGGGACGAGGCAATTTCTACCTGCTATGCGATTCTGAATTTGGTAGACGAGTATCCCTGGGTTTACAGTCATTTGGGTAATGCTCTACGAGAAAAAGGCAAGCTACCCGAAGCAGCAGCTAATTTCCAGAAAACTTGTGCCTATCGCGGTTGGTCTGAATGTGTGGAAAAAGACTATTTTTTTACTATAGATATTTTTAGTCATCGGATTGAGATTTGGACAAAATATTTACAGCCTTCGATCGCAACAGCGGGAGTTAAGGCTTTGGAAGTTGGTTTCTATCAGGGAATGTCTTCTTGTTGGCTTTTAGATAAAGTTTTGATCCACGAAACAGATACACTTACCTGTATCGACAAAAATTATAATCCCCAATTCAAACAGAATATTGCTAAAACTGGTTCGGAATCTAAAGTAAATTTTTTAACGGGGGATACCCATCAGCTTTTGGCTAATTGTACTACTAACTTCGATCTGATTAATCTTCAAGACCGCTGTAAATTAATCGACCATACAGAAAAAAGTACCAACCTAGCCTGGCAGCTTTTAAAACCAGGAGGAATGATCATTTTTAATTCTTATGGCTGGCGCAACCCCACCGATGCTCAACAAAACCCCAAGCTAGGAATCGATCGCTTTCTCAATTCTATAAAAGGTCAATGGCAGCAGATATTTCAATCTCCTCAAATGTCTCAATTAATCGTGCGTAAATTGTAGTACTTACCTTTTCTACTGAGAACCAATCAAAGAATTTTTTGTCCCCGAATCAAGACAGAATGAATACAATTCAAATCGAACAAGCGATCGCTAAATATACTCAGCAACTAGCCGATAATCCTCAATTAGCAGAAGTTCATGCGAATTTGGGAGATTTATATCTTCAACAACAACAATGGCAACAGGCAAAAACTTGCTATCAACAGGCAATAGAAATCGATCCTGAATTTGCCTTGGCCCATCGCCATCTAGCCAAAATTTGGACTCATCTAGACAACCATCAACAAGCTGCCGATCATTTGAATCTAGCGTATAAATTACAACCAGAGTTGGCAATACCACAACAACACTACGAACTAGGACAAACTTTACAAAGACAGAATAAACCAGGAAGAGCGATCGCTGCTTATCGTCGAGCAATTAATCTCCAACCTGACTTTTTAGAGGCGTATGAAGCTTTAAGTCAAATCTTGCTCCACCAGGGAGAAAACGAACGAGCGGTCGCCTTATACCGTAGAGGAGTTCGGCAAAATCGACAAAACCCTCAATTTCACATCGCTTTAGGTAAGGCTTTAGCTGCTGCGGGAAAATGGCAGCAAGCCAACAATGCCTATCAAAGAGCCTGTAAACTAAACCCCAATCTCGCAGAACTCTATTATTACTGGGGCATCAGTCTGGCTGAAGTCAAAAAATACATTCAGGCTGAAGCCTACTATCAAAAAGCGACTGCGCTAGAGGAAAACTACTGGCAAGCCTATTGCCAGCTAGGTAAATTGTGGCAAGAGCAAGCAAAATGGCAGCAAGCCCTTAATGCCTACCAGAAAGCGCGATCGATTCAGCCCCAAGCCGAGATTTTAATTAACCTAGCCCAAATCTATCGTCAGCTTCAGCAATACGATCGCGCTATTATTTGTTACCGCGAGGCGATCGACAATAGTTCTGATTCTGCAACCCAAACAACTGCTATTACTGGCTATCAACAAGCTTTGGCTCAAAATTCTCAAACAACTATCCAAGATTATTATCAGTTGGCAAAATTTCTCAGAGCAAAAGGTCTTTTTCCCCAAGCGATCGCAGCCTACCAAAAGACAATTGAGTTAGATCCTCAATTTAAACCTGCATATATCGATTTACAATACACCCCTGTTACTCAAGAGCAGTCAACTCAGTTGATCGAATTCTATCGTCAGATAACCGCCCAACATCCTGAAATTACAATCGCCTGGGGCAATTTGGGAGATGCTCTTACGCAGTGCGATCGTGTTTCAGAAGCGATCGAATGCTATCGCAAGGGAAGTTACACCAATGCAATTCAAACTTATCCTTATTTAGCTAAACTTGACTGGAAAGAACAAAAGGAATTGGGGCCAGATTTTATTATTGCTGGAGCATCTAAAAGTGGCACATCTTCGATTTATTATTATCTCAGTCGCCATCCCCAAGTCTTACTAGCCCACAAAAAAGAAATCGATTTTTACTGGAAAAACTATCAGCGTGGCATTGACTGGTATTTAGCTCATTTTCCCACCCTTACCGATCTCCCTGATTTTTTAACGGGAGAAGCTACCCCCAACTATCTCCGTTTCCCCCAGGTAGCCCGACGAATTAAAGACACCTTTCCCCAAACCAAGATTATTATTTTACTGAGAAACCCCGCAGACAGAGCAATATCCTGGCACTATCATAAGTTGAATACTGGTTTGACCGACACAGACTTGGCAACGGCGATCGCTACAGAGATCGAACGATTAACTACAGTCAGTGAAACGGAAATTATTGAGACTGGCTTCTACGATCCAGATAATATTATCAGCAGTCTTTATATCTACAAAATTAAAGCCTGGATGGAAATCTTGGGACGGGAACAATTTTTAATCCTCAAAAGCGAAGATTTTTACGATCGCCCAGGCGAGATTATGGCTCAAGTCTGCAACTTCCTAGGTTTACCCAATTGTCCTTTAGATAACTATCCTAAAGTAAACGCAGGGTCTTACAATGAGATAGATGCCAATCTGAGAAAAACCCTAGTCGAATACTTCGCCCCTTACAATCGACAACTAGAAGAATATCTGGGAATGGAGTTTTATTGGGAATAGTTAGTAAGGGCGAACGGCCGTTCGCCCTTACAGTAGTTAGTTGTCTTCCCCAAGTCCCCAAGTCCTTATCTCCCCTGGTTCTCTATCTTCCCCAAGTCCCCAAGTCCTTATCTCCCCTGCTTCCTAATTCCTCGTCCGATGAAAACAACTCCTCCCCATCCTTGGGTCAAAACTGTAACCGAAGCCAAAGAGATTCAAGAACAATTAAGACATAAAGTCATCACTTCTGACCAATTAGGAGAAATTAAATATGTAGCGGGGGTAGATATCGGTTTTGAAGACAAATATAAAATCTCTAAAGCAGCAGTGGTAATCTTAAGCTATCCAAACTTAGACTTAGTAGAACAAGCGATCGCTCGGATTCCTACCGCCTTTCCCTACATACCTGGATATCTTTCCTTTCGCGAAATTCCAGCAATTTTAGCAGCCTTACCTCAAATAAAACAAACTCCCGATCTGATTTTGTGTGATGGACAGGGACTAGCCCATCCCCGTCGTTTGGGGTTAGCCTCCCATCTGGGAGTACTTCTAGATCTGCCTACTATTGGGGTGGCAAAGTCGCGATTTATCGGTCAACACGAAGAAGTTCCTTTAGAAAAAGGTAGCTGGAAACCATTAAAAGATGGTGATGAAACTATCGGGGTTGTATTGCGATCGCGCACTAATGTCAAACCAATTTATGTCTCTATTGGGCATAAAATTAGTTTACCAACGGCGATCGAATATGTAATGGGTTGTTTGACTAAATATCGCTTACCCGAAACTACTCGTCTGGCAGATAAATTAGCCAGTAGCAAGGAAACCAAGGACGGCTAACTAACTACTGTACCGACGTTTCATGAAACGTTCCTACCCGAATTCCGAATTCCGAACTCTTGTAAGGGCGGTTCCCTAAAGGACTCGCTTTATGCGAAGCGGCTTGCACTTGTCGCATTGAGTTTTTGGGGGGACAACCAGATGAAAACCCTTTTAAAATGAGAATTACAAGTTAAGAGGTTGATTTTTAAAACAAATCTCAGCTCCAGATAGTAGTACATAATAACTATTAAATTCTCCATGAGCGTCAATTATTGTTGATGAACAGAATTAATTAAGCAATTAATGATAGAAAAAGTCAGATATTTGCAATTTATAAATCCCAATCATGGACTTTTTTTCTGCTCATCAATCTCATGTACAAAAATATTTAACCAAAAGTCAAATCTTAACTTTACAGTTATTAATTTGGCTAATTCAAACACAGAAAGATGTAAGAATAGAACGATTAGCTAGCTGCTTACCTATACCAATTCTGTACGAAAGTCGTCGCAAAAAGATTCAAAGACTATTAATTTCATCTTCTTTAAGCCTATCTCTATTTTGGTTTCCCATCATTAAATCCATTGTTGAAAAAGAATTTAAAAGGAGTGAACGTCTCATTTTAGTACTAGATAGAACTCAATGGAATCCCCCCTAGCCCCCCTTAATAAGGGGGGAACTAAAGGGGGGATTGATCAGTGTGAGGTGGAGGAAACGAGCTTTGCCAATTTATTGGCTGGTGTTAAAAAAGAAAGGCAGCAGTAATCTTCGTGAACAAATTGCTTTGATTAAACCAGTACTAAAATTATTCTCCCATTATGAAGCTGACTTTTTTATCTGGTTGTCCCCCCAAAAACGCATTGAGTGTATCCGTGATAGACGCTTCGCGCGAACCGCCCCTACGAACTCCGAACAACCGATCGACATCACATGACATTCCAGCCAGCTAGCGTAAACTAGATGTAACAGATAATACAGTTATTATTTTTTTACAAAAAGACCGTAGCTTCTGTTACAATTCTTAGTGAGTCCTAAAGATCCTGAGTTGCCTTATTTGGGAAGGCGCAGCGAAAGATTTTTCCAGGCTTAAACAACAACATTTTCTCTAGCCAGCGAAGCGATCGCTGGTGTTTTTTTTTGTGTCACAATTAATTTGGTACTTTTAAACTGGGATCTTCTCATGAGCTATGAAAAACACGTAGAACAACAAGTTGTATTACCTCAACCAGAAGAAGAGGAAGATTTGTTTGACTATGCCTATGAGCAACCAGGGAGTATTCCAGGGACACTCAATATTGAAGAAGATGCGGAGTTACCTGAAATTGTTTTAATTGATTACAATAAAGAGCGAGCCAACCGCATCGCAAATCTGACCCCCGAAGCCTGTGCCAAACACCTAAATACGGAATCAGTATCTTGGGTTGATGTTAAAGGTTTGGGTAGTGAAAGCATTTTACAAAGACTAGGAAAGGTGTTCGATCTGCATCCTTTAGTTTTAGAAGATGTAGTCAATGTTCCTCAAAGACCAAAAGTAGAAGATTATCCCCAACAGTTAGTAATTATCACTCAAATGGTCGTTCCTAAGCCTTCAGGAGAAGGTTTTTGGTTAGAACAAGTTAGTTTGGTCGTGGGCAAAAATTATCTGTTGACAGTGCAAGAAAATCCAGAAAAAGATTGTTTTCTACCAGTGAGACGGCGCATTCAATATAATAAAGGCTCGATTAGAGATATGGGAACGGATTATCTAGCATATGCTCTCTGGGATGCAATTATCGACGGTTTTTTTCCTGTTTTAGAAATCTATGGCGAAAAAATTGAAGATCTAGAAGATGAGGTAATTTTTAATCCTAGCAATAGTAGTTTAGCCGACGTATATCAGGTCAAAAGAGAACTACTCGCGCTCAGAAGAGCAATTTGGCCGCAAAGAAATGCTCTCAATACTCTGATTAGAGATGGTAGCAGCGTCATCGATCCTGAAATTCTGATTTTTCTTCGAGACTGTTACGATCATACAGTACAAATTATTGACATCATTGAAACCTATCGCGAACTAGCTTCTAGTCTGACCGATATTTATCTTTCTGCTATTAGTAATAAGATGAACGAAGTGATGAAGCTACTGACGGTAATTTCTAGTATTTTTATTCCCCTGACTTTTATTGCAGGTATCTATGGCATGAACTTCAACCCCGATGCTTCTCCATGGAATATGCCAGAGTTGAACTGGTATTGGGGTTATCCTTTTTGTTGGGCGTTAATGATTACTACAGCAGCTGCCTTAGTTTATTTTTTTTGGCGCAGGGGTTGGTTCAAGAACTTCTCTAAAATTCCGAAATAATTACTGATTAGTTGATTACTGAGTTGTTTGGTATATGGATCGGGAATATTAAAAGTTAAAGGCTGATAGCTATTCAAAACAATCTTTTCACAACCTTTATGGCTGTTAAATTAAAAACCAAATTTCAAGATTTAAATACCCGCACTGTAGGCAATCAACTCCAGGCAATTCCTATCGCCACGGTAATTAGTCTAATTTTTTTTGGGGGGATTGGTTGGCGTTTGGCTTATTTGCAGCTACACCAAGGGGAAATAAACCGCTTAAAAGCAGAACAGAATCGGACACGTATTGTCCCCAAACCACCAATAAGAGGTAGCATTCTCGATCGCCATGGTCAAGTTTTAGCAACTAATCGTTCGTCTCATTCAGCTTATTTATGGCCCAAAGCGCAAAAACAGAGAAACTGGCTGAGAAACCGCAATATTATTGCTCAAATCTTAGCAATTGAGCCAGAAGACCTCCAAAAAAGAGTCGAAGAGGCGGGATATAACTACCCTAGTTTGATTCCTATTGCTCGCAATCTTACTCCCGAACAAGTTACCGCACTAGAAGAATATCGCTCTCAGTTAAGATGGGTGGAAATTGATGTGGGCAAGGTAAGATATTATCCTCAAGGCAAACTTGCAGCCCATATCATCGGCTATACAGGAGAACTCGATCGACAAGAATTAGCCCAGAAAAAGAGTAGCGGTTATCGTCTGGGAGATGTCATCGGTAAAATGGGAGTTGAATCTGCTTATGAATCTCAACTGAGAGGGAAATGGGGAGGATTAAAGCTTGGCGTTGATGGTGCTGGCAGAATTACCGAATTAATTGGAGAAGAGCCTGCTGTAGCAGGACAAGATATTACCCTGACTATTGATGCTGAGGTGCAACGGGCTGCGGAAAAAGCATTAGGAACAACCAAAGGGGCAATTGTCGCCCTCGATCCGAATAACGGTGGAGTTTTGGCAATGGCTAGTTATCCTAGCTTCGATCCTAATATGTTTTCTGCTCCGATTACTCCCCAAATTTGGCAAGAGTTGCAGTCTCAGGGGAATCCTTTTTTGAATATGGCGTTACGGGCGTTTCCCCCTGCTTCTACTTTTAAAATTGTTACCGCTACCGCAGGTATGGAATCGGGTAAATACCCCTCTAATACTATTTTGAGTACGTATCCTTATCTATCTGTGGGCGGGACGAGATTTGGAGAATGGAATAAAAGAGGTTTTGGGCGGACGGGATATGTATCTTCCCTAGCCTGGAGTAGCAATACCTTCTACGCCCAAGTTGGTCGTGGGGTTGGTGGCAAAAGCTTGATCGAGTGGGCGCGTAAATATGGTTTTGGTCAACCGACGGGTATAGAATTACAGGGAGAAACCAAAGGCTTGATTGCCGATGATGCTTGGAAACGGCTGAATTTTAACGATTGGGGCTGGACAGTCGGAGACACGGTTAATATGTCCATTGGTCAGGGATTTACCAGCGCGACTCCTCTCCAGGTAGCAGTAATGTTTAGCGCGATCGCCAATAATGGTTATCGAGTACAACCCCATCTCTTAAAAACGGACGGTGGGGAAAAACAAGCTCAAAGAGTTGGTTTAAACCTCAAACCAACTACCCTAACTACTATTCAACAAGGACTTAAAGCAGTAGTAGATTGGGGTACGGGAACAAAACTTAACTCTGCTCATATTCCCTCTGGTGCTGGCAAAAGCGGTACAGCGGAAGCCCCTCCAGGTGAACCTCACGCTTGGTTTGGAGCTTATGCACCCTTCGATCAACCAGAAATTGTCGTCGTGGCATTTGCCGAGCATTCTGGAGGTGGTGGTGGTTCGGTTGCTGCACCCCTAGTCCGACAAGTAATGGAAGCTTATTTCCAGTCCCCAAAATAACTAGTTTTTTTAGTCAAGAGTTAAAACATTTGTCATTTATCATCGATTAAATGTAAGGCACTTTTAATTTATCTAGCGATCGCTCTAGAGCGATCGCAACATTCAGGTACTATACTATACCAAATCCGATTACCAAAAAGTACCTGAAGGGGGTACAACCACTAGAATTCATATATGACAAGGGTTTTAGCGGTAGCTCGTAACTTGGTAAAAATACCAGTGAAATTGACTTAATATTCAACGTCAAATTTCGAGAAATTAGCAGAATCCTTAAAATATTCTGATTATTTGTCATTTATTTGGCTGAAATGATTAAGAATAACTGTCTCACCAAATAGGAGACAGTTTAAAACCAAATATGTTACCTGAATTTTATCTTGAATACCTGAAAACTTATCTACCATCATCAGAATTCTTAACCTTACAAATTTTGGTTTGGCTTTTACAAGTCCATCGACAAGTCAGAATTGAAAGACTAGCGTCTAGCTTTCCTTATCCGATTAAATGTGAGAGTAGAAGAAAAAAAATACAACGGTTTTTAACTTTGCCTAGATTAAGCTTATCTTTACTCTGGTTTCCTTTAATTAAAAAGATAATTAAGAGTCAATTTAAGAAAGGCGATCGCTTGATTTTAACTATCGACCGAACACAAGGTCAAAGCAATAATATTTCAATGGTAAGTGTTATCTGGAAAAAAAGAGCTTTACCAATTTATTGGTTACTCTTATCCAAAAAAGGTAGCAGTAATTTTTATGAACAAGTAGCAACAATTAGACCGGTACTTCGGTTGCTCAAAGATTACAAGCTAGTCATTATAGGAGATAGGGAGTATCGTAGTACAGCCTTGGCTCTTTGGCTCACTAAAAAGAATATCTCTTTTATTCTTAGATTAAATAAAAGTACTAAAATAAAACCTCGTTATAAAAAATATAAATCTCTCGATTCTTTAGAGATAAAACCAGGAGATAAAGTTTTATATCCCAAGGTCTTAGTGACAGAAGAGAAAAGGCAAGATAGATTTAATGTAGTAATCTATTGGAAAAGAAAATACAATAATAAACAATTACCTAACCCCTGGTATTTGCTCACTAATCTCGAAAATAAAGAAGAAGTTATCAAGATATTTGCATCTCGTGGTGGTATAGAAGCTATGTTTCGTGATTGTAAATCTGGTGGTTACAATCTAGAAGGTTCTCAAGCTAATACTCAACGTCTTACTAATCTAATTTTACTGATAGCAATTGCTTATACTGCCAGTTGTTTAGTGGGTTTAAAAATTAGAAATACTGGTCTAACTGAGTATATTAATCGTCTCAAACTAGAAGGGAAAAATCGTCCCAGACATAGTTGTTTTTGGACAGGATTATATGGCACTACATGGGTATTATCTATGGATATATGCGCTTGAGTGGGTGGAAAAGTTAATGAAAACTGCTCTCAATAAACTTCCATTTTATCTCCGAGGTCTTAAGGCGATGAAACGCATACAGAGTTTAGTCTAGCGCGATTGTCCCCCCGTCAGGCGTTATGCCCTGGCCTGTGAAATATCCAACGGTAATACCAAGATGGGGTATCCATTGTTACGATCAAGTGGGCGGTGCGTCCAGATAACAACTTGTCCCAAAGTGGGGAATTGTCACGATAGTCGAAAGCGAAGCCCGGCAAAAATACCCGGTCAAAAAAACCCTTCATCAAAGCTGGCATCGTCCCCCACCAATTCGGATAAACAAAAACCATATGATTTGACCATTGAATAAGTTCTTGGGCTTTAACTAGATCGGGTTCGAGTTCTTGAATTCTGTTGTACCCTTTCCAAAGCGTCGGATTGAACTTTAACTCACTAAGCTGAAGTTCACGTACTTCAGAATTCGTAGCCCTTGCACTTTCGATATAGGTCCTGGCCAGTGCGCCACAAAAACTATTTTTATCGGGATGACCTAAAATGACAAGAATATTTTTTTTCATTTTTACTCCTTTACCTAACTCATTATCATCCCTCATCCCCCTCTTCAAAGTAGACGTAAAATATGAGTAACTTGTAGGGAAGTTACCCATCACTACAACAGCAATCTGGAGCAAGCATCACGATGAAAGACGACACAACCTATTTTTTCTGCTCACATCGTAATTCTGGGACAAAACAATGAGGCTCTTGTGAGGAAGTCAAAAAAACGGGGTGATGTTGTAAATCTGTGGTCAAGAATGATATCGTGAAGGATAAATTTTACTCTTAAAATATTATCAATGACTGTTTATATCACTGTAACTTGTCCAGATTGTCATTCTACAGATATCGTCAAGCATGGAAAATCTGGAGAAGGTAAACAGCGATATCGTTGTCGCAATGAAGAATGCCTTCGTCGAACTTTTCTCCTCGACTATAGCAACCAAAGTTCAAAACGTTCAGTGAAAAAGAAAATAGCTGATATGTCAGTTAATGGAAGTGGAGTGAGAGATACAGCTAGAGTATTAAATGTCAGCACTTCCACAGTAATTAAAGTACTAAAAAAAACAAAATCTACTCCAAAAAGTTAACCAAAAGGCTCTCTCTACAAAGAATTTCTACACAACAATTGTAGAAATTGTTCCGTTCAAAGTTGAATTGGATGAAATGACCGAGAGGGGTGCGCCGTCGCACGGCGCATACCCAATCGAGGTGTTGCAGAGTTTTGTGGAAAAGAAATCAAATCAACGCTGGTTGTGGCATGGAATCGACCATCAGACAGGAGAAGTGCTAGCTTATGTTTTAGGTTCCAGGACGGATGAGATGTTTCTCAAGCTAAAAAAGCTTCTTGACTCTAGTTTCCGCTAAATCTGGAATGAGAAAACAAGTCCAGACTGTGGTCTGAAGCGAAAACTTCTGTTAATTAATTGACTCAAGCAGCTATGGGAGAAACCAGTTCGGGCTGTTTTTGCCGTCGATGAGCAGCGATGCCTTTGGGCAAATGAGCTGTCACGGAATTCTTTTTACGGATTTGCCTATGGTTTAGGGCAACTTGGGGAAAATGAGTCTGTGCCAAGCGCCGACGCAAACGTCCAGTAGTCTTTTGGGGACAGCGATCCCAGAAACCAGTTGGCATCGGCGGTAACACCAAGGCTAGATAACTGAGCACATTGCCCACTAACATGGCTAATTCTGGCAGACGTTGACAACTTTCGGGCGCAAACACAAACTGGCGGTGCAATCCCAACATCTGTTTGGCGACCAACGGCACCTGCTCGACTGGCCAGCGATCGAGATAGAGACGAAAGATACTCAAGGGTTGCAAGGAGAGATTAGTACCCAAGACTAAGGGGTCGGTGTAGAGCGGGTCAAAAAAGACCCAGATAGAGAAAGTTTCGGCGCTCCGGGTCAACTTTGACATCAGAGAGCACCAAATTAGACCAGCTGTGGACGCGAATCGTGCGCTCATCCAGCTCAAAGGAGGTCTCCAAATCTGGCTCGGTTGCTGCTAGGGTTTTTCCTTTTCTTTGGCGAGGCAGAGGTCGCACGCGTTGACCAGACTGGGGTTTCCGTCCTCGACCTGAATATTCCGGTAGGCAATTACGACGAGCCGTGCAGTTGGAAGCTAGACGTAAGACATAGCGTTTGACCGAAGCCGACTGTAGCTCACGCTCTATGTGCTCCTGCATCGAAGACCAGGACTTCCTTGTCATCAAGATTTTCCCCCACCCAGCTCAAAGCTTTTAACTTGAGTTGTTTTTGGCTGAGGTCACTGGCCTCAGCTCGCAGAATTTTTCGCAGTAATGGTAGGCGTTGACCTGCCAACTGCCCAACTTCAACTACCAAGGCAAAACCAATTCCTTTCACCATCCGATTGGCTAGACCGTTGAAATACTTGCCCATCCATCCGAAGAAGTCGCAATCGCCAAAAGGCTGTTAAATCCACTGCTAATGGTCTGTAGCCTTCATACTTGTGGACTTGCCATTTTCCTTGTTGTTGTACATAGTCACGCCATGATTGCAACTGCTTCATCGATACCCCAAGCACCATAACGCATCGCTTGCCAACTGCGCCTGATTTCCTCTGGGGAGAAGCCCGAATTTTGCAGGGCTGGAAAAATCCCGACTCGACTGACTAAAAATGAGCCATTCAGGATACTCCACATCAGATGTATCAGTGCCAGATTTGTTCCTACTGGTACACTTTGGACCATAATTTGTAAAGCTTGTAGAGTTTGTTCAATGGCAATTGGCATATACTTCTCTCTGGCAATTTGGTTGGCCATTTGCCATTATTAACTAGTACAAAGGGGCGTAAATAAAGTACCCATATTATGGGACATTGGGGTTAGCTGAGATTAATCGTAGTCAAAACGAGTAAAAGGAACAAGGACGTGGCACAATTAGCTCCAAAATCACTAACCTTAAGTCAGTGCGAGCGAGAAGAATTAGAAAAATTGCTCAATCGACGCAGCACACCACAGCAGATAGTACTGCGAGCCAAAATAATCTTACTAGCAGACGAGGGAAGCAATAATCGTGAAATTGGACGGGAATTGAACATTAGTCGATACATGGCTCGTAGATGGCGCAATCGTTGGTTGGAGTTAAGGGAGCGTTCATTACCAGTAATTGAGCGATTGCAAGATGGCGAACGTAGTGGTGTACCAGCCAAATTTAGTATGGAGCAAGTGGTAGAATTATTCGCGCTGGCTTGCTCGGACCCAAAAGATTATGGACGACCTATTAGTGATTGGACGGCAAGAGAATTAGCCGCAGAAATGGAAAAACAAGGTATTGTCACAAGTATATCTCCCCGCCATGTAGGACGGTTGCTAGAATTCGCTCAAATCAAACCACAGGCATCGCGCTACTGGTTGACTCCCCCCCCTCGATAACGAATTTGATGCCAAAGCTCAAAACATCTCTAATTTGTATATCACCGCAATTGAGCGTGGACTGGAGGGCGAACGAACAGTGTGTATTGATGAAATGACGGGAATTCAAGCAATCGAACGTAAAGAACAAGACTTACCGTTACGCCCAGGTAAAGTTAAGCGTAGAGAATTTGAGTAGATCCGTCACGGAACACAGGCATTAATTGCCAACGCGCGATGTCGTTACAGGTCGCATACTGAATCCTCGTTGCGGAGACTCCAGAAACGAACAAGACTTTGCTCACAACATCCGTCAAGTCATTGAGAGTGACCCTGACGCTAAGAAATGGAATCTAATCATGGATTGCCTCAATACCCATCAGTCTGAGTCTTTAGTTCATCTTGTGGCTGAAGTTGAAGGATTAAATCTTGATTTGGGTGTTAAAGGCAAATCTGGAATACTTCAATCAATGAAAACAAGAGCGGCATTTCTCAGTGACCCAACACATCGAATTGTCTTCCATTACACTCCTAAACATTCCTCGTGGCTAAATCAAATTGAAATATGGTTTAGCATCCTTGTACGTAAACTACTCAAGCGCGGCAACTTTGTTAGCACCAATGACCTAAAAACTCGAATCTTGGATTTTATTGACTACTTTAATCGCACTATGGCGAAGCCATTTAAGTGGACTTATAAAGGTAAGGTCTTAGCTGTTTAATGGGTACACTATTTAAGCCATAGTGTACTAGAATCTTTCCCCGAATCTAGTAATCGCTAATTACTCTCTTCTTGCTCTGATTTAGCGGAACCTAGAGAATTAATCGGAAACCAAATTGGGCCACGCCAGTTAGAATTACCGCCAAACATTCCTGAAGTTGACTCTGCTGGTTGGTAATCTACTCGATACTCATTACCATTGACGTGCATTACAAAGGGATTATCCTGATGATATTTAGATACCGAACGAATACCACAGGGACTGAGAAATTCGGCTTTATCGAGCATATAAGAGAGCAATCTTTGTAATCTATTGGCTTTGCCATCGTT
The DNA here is from genome assembly GCA_030064795.1 of Pleurocapsa sp. MO_226.B13. The sequence continues at coordinate 32,587 of JASJEI010000361.1, forward strand.
TCTTTTGGTGGCGTAACACAAAGCCAGTAGTCTTTTTGCCCCCATACCTTC
>JASJEI010000362.1 GCA_030064795.1 Pleurocapsa sp. MO_226.B13
CAATCGACATCGCTTCGCTTGAGTTCGGAGTTTTCAGTTCGTCCTAAAGGATCCCTAAAGGGTACACCTTCGGACTTGTCCTTGTCGCATTGAGGATAACCGCGACCCATATAGTTCGGAATTAAATTGGTAGGACACGTCCGCTCGTATCTCTCCCAAATTTTTTTCCTTGAAGAAATCCGCTTGTTACCGAATTCCGAATTCTACTGGTCAACTACTGCTCGATCGAGTATATAACCATTGATGGTTAGCGAACGATTGAATTTGCTTTACAATTTGTAATAAAACAGCAGATTGAGAGTAAATTATGAAAACAGCTTTAGTTACTGGTGCATCTTCAGGAATCGGCGCAACCTTTGCCACAGAGTTAGCAAAAAGAAATCATAATTTAATTTTAGTAGCGCGATCGCAACAAAAGTTAGAAGAGCTTGCTACTGAGTTAAGCGATAAATATCAAATAAAAACTGAGGTCATTGCTCAAGACTTAACCGCAGCCTCCGCAGGACAAAAAGTATACGATGCAGTGCAAATCAAAGGTTTGACGGTGGATGTGTTAATTAACAATGCTGGATTTGGCGACTATGGGTCGTTTAGCGATCGCCCTTTAGATAAGCAGTTAGCAATGATTCAGCTAAATATCAGTGCAGTAGTTGAATTAACGGGCTTATTTTTGCCCTTGATGCAACAGAGAAAAAATGGTGCAATTATCAATGTTGCCTCAATTGCAGGATTTCAACCCATACCCTATATGTCAGTATATGCGGCCAGCAAAGCTTTTCTGCTCAATTTTAGCGAAGCACTATGGGCAGAAAATAAGGACAACGGTGTTAATATTTTAGTTACTTGTCCCGGCCCTACAGAGTCTCAGTTTTACGAACGTGCTGATTTTCCCGATTCCGCTACAGGATCGAATGGCATGACTATGGCTTCAGCAGCGGAAGTAGTTACCCAAACCTTAGAGGCATTAGCAAAAAAACAGTCTACCGTAGTTGCAGGAGGCTTTGCCAACCAAATAATTGCCAATATACCTCGATTAGTTCCCAGAGATTTGTTAGTTAGCTTGGTAGGAAAGCAGTTTGAGAATATATAGTTATTGCAGGAACGAAGGATAAGAAAATCAAGAGGATTGTCGGTTTTTATATCAATCTATAGATGGGCGGTAGGGGCAGTTTTTGCTTAAAATTTGAGTACGGTAATAGAGATTAAAAAGCTAAGTAAGGATCGTTAGCTTAAAAATAACTATCAACCCAAACAATCCACATCAAAAGTTTAAAGTAATGTATTTGGTCACTGGTGCAACGGGATCTTTAGGCAGAAGAATTGTCAGACAGTTAAGAGAAAATGAGCAACTAGTAAGAGCTTTTGTCCGTTTATCTTCCAACTTTGGAGAATTAGAAGATCGTGGAGCCGAAATTTTTATCGGCGATTTAAAACAAGAGAGAGACATTATCAAAGCCTGTCGTGATGTTAAATACATTATTAGTAGTCACGGTTCGGGAAGTGATGCTCAAGCTGTAGACTATCGAGCTAACATCGATCTGATCGATAATGCGATCGCTAATAACGTAGAACATTTTGTCTTTATCTCTGTCTTAGGAGTAGATCGGGGTTATCTAGATTCTCCTACTTTTAAAGCTAAACGAGAAGTGGAAAAGTATCTGATTGCTAGTGGTTTGAACTATACTATCTTGCGTCCGTCGGGATTTGCTAACAATTTAATTCCTCTAGCCGAAAGATTTCGGGATACGGGAATCTATTTTTCGATTGGCGACCAAAAAAACCGTTCCTCAATTGTCAGTACGGATGACTTAGCCAAAATTGCGATCGCTTCTACCCAAATAGAGTCGGCAAAAAATCAAATCTTTGCCGTGGGTGGCCCCGATATCCTCAAACGGGAAGATCTTCCCCGCATTTTCTCTCGTTTATTTAAACGAGAACCAATTATTATCAATCCGCCGTTACAACTGTTTGATGGTTTGAGATTTGGTGTTGGTTTAATTAATCCTCAACTCAATAGATCTTTGGGTACATTGCGGACTCTTTTAGCTCACGAGTTTTTCTGCACTCAAGAGGAGATTGCTCGTTTAGAGTCCACTTTTGCACTCAAAATGGAATCTTTAGAAAGCTTTTTACACCGTTATGTCGGACAATAACTAGATTGATTACTGTTTACTCAAAAAATCGGTAATTGCCCCAGAAATACGGCGATAGCGACGATAGTTACTGCGAGTTCCATCTAGCAGCCAGTAGGGTACGGGCGATCGATGCCAAGAGAAGCAAGGCAAATATAACCAAGAGTAAGCTTTTTTCAAATCTTTCCAAGCCCAACAAGGTGATGAGTCCAAAAAGTCAGAAACATCAACCACTAACCCTTGACCTTCAAACATCATTACATTGCGCCCGTGAACATCATGAGGAGTTAAACCCCTAGAGCGAGCATAGTCTAAAGCCGAGTCAATATCTTGAATCACTTGTCTGGGAATTTTGATACCCCGATGCATACAGTCATAGAGAGTAATACCGTGTAGTCGTTTTAAAATCAACCAATTTTCTTCCGCATAAAGACATTGAGAAAAAGACGGATGACAACCAAGTCGTTGATATACTTCTACTTCTTCTGCCCAACCAGATCGCCCTGGCGCGTAAATTTTAATCACAACCTCTTGATAGTTAGGATGAGCGAATACAGCAGCATAGTTGCCCGTACCTAAAAGTTGCCAAGGTTCGGGAATTTGAGCCACTAATACAGGATTATGTGGCTCGATACTCTCAATTTTGACCCGATCGATTAATTTTTGAACCAGATCGAGAGGTGGTAACATCAGGCGATCGCTTTGTTGAGTCATCATAAATCGCAAATGCAAACAAAAAAAATAGTTAAATAGCTTGATAAAACCATCTTAGACAATTTAGAAATTATTAAGATTTAGTCCCAAAATAGCGATCGCCGATTTTCTAACTCCAATCACAAGTCAACTATGCTTTAATGGTCTTCGATCGAAGTCTCAATTTACTTTAATGTCTCAACCCGCCGTCTATATTGCCATTACTAGTCATGGTTTTGGTCATGCTGTGCGTGCAGCAACCATAGCAGAAAAACTACGCCAGCTACGTCCCGATCTAAACTTGATTTTTGTAACTGTTGCTCCCCAGTGGTTAATAAAATCTTATGTTCGGGGAGATTTTGTCTATCGTCAGCGTATTTTTGATGTGGGAGTGATTCAAAGTGATAGCCTGAATATGGATAAACAGGCGACTCTAGCTAAAATGCAGAGTATTATTGCCGAGCAGGATCGCATCATTGCTGAGGAAGCTGAATATATTCGCGATCGCAACGTCAAGCTGGTATTAGCAGATATTCCCGCCTTAGCTGCTCCTATAGCTCGTGCTGCGGGTGTTTCTTGCTGGATGATTAGTAATTTTGGTTGGGACTTTATCTATCGCAGTTGGGGAGATGATTTTGCCGAAATTGTCGCCTGGATCGAAAACTATTACAGTCAGAGCGATCGCTTGTTTCGTCTTCCCTTAGCCGAGCCGATGAGTGCATTTACTCAGATTACAGACACGGGTTTAACAGGAGACGCTCCCCGCTACAGTAAAGAGGAGATTAGAGAACAATTTAACCTCACTACACCTCAAGCAAAAACCGTATTGCTAACTTTTGGTGGTTTGGGGTTACAAGCTACTCCCTACCATAATCTCAAACGCTTTTCTGACTGGCAGTTTATCACTTTCGATCGCGCTGCGCCAGATCTACCTAACTTACTGAAGATTAACGACAATACCCTCCGTCCCCTAGATTTTATGTCCATCTGCGGGCGGGTATTTTCTAAACCAGGCTATAGTACCTTTTCTGAGGCTTTGTGTTGCGATCTGCCTATTGTTTCTTTAACTCGCCAAGACTTCGCAGAAGCAGCAGTATTACTCAAAGGTATCCAAGATTTTTCTTGGCATCAAATTATCCCCACAGAAGCGTTTTTTGAGGGGAATTGGGACTTTTTACTTCAAGATCTGCTTCCACCGCGCAAAAGCGAGCCTCTGGCTAAAGATGGTGCGGATAAAATTGCTCTGGAGATCGCCAAATATTTTTCTTAAGCTAAGCTGATCCACATTAAACTTGCATAATTTCAGCTCTGAAACCCTTGAGGGGCTTGAGGTGACTATAAAAAATCAATGTTGATTAGCTTAATAACTAATGACTGTACGGGCGAACGGTTGTTCGCCCCTTACCGAGGGAGATTTTTACTGTATTTCCCAAGAATCGATCATTTTTTGAGCCTTATCTAAAAATTTAGAAAATTTAGCTCTTTCGGCAATGTAAATAGCAACATAAACGCGATCTTTCTTGATTGTAAAAGCTTCCATTTGTCTTAACTGTATTGTTCCTTCTTGACGAGAATAAATAACCAAACGAGCAGGAGATTGAGAAATTCTAGTTTTACGGTCTTGATGAACTTCAATCTCGTTACCTTTAGCTTGTTCGATCCGTTCAAATACAGTTTGGGTATATTCTTCTAGGGTAGTAGATTCTGAAGGTAAATATTCAACAGTAATATATACTTTTTCTGAAAACGAGTCCGTGTTAGTTTCTAAAGGAGAAGAAAAAACTACTACTTCTCCTGTAATTGGGTCTTCCAACTCCCGACGCGACCAATTTTGGGGATATTTGATTTGAAACTGATAATCATTATTTACATAAGTTGTGAATTGTTTATAAGCATTTTTATTAATACCGATAAACATAAACCCTAAAGCAATAATGAAAGGCAGGGTTAATAGCGACCAAATAAGCTTTTGTTTAGTCTTGGCATCATTTCTGGTCACTTTAATATCTGCATAATTTTCAACTCGATTGGCAGTGTTTACTGAGGGTTGAAAATTACCAAACATCGGCGGTGGTAAAGTTATTACTTTCTGGCTAAAATCCAGATCGTCTAAAACTTCAGTAGCAGACTGATAGCGTCGCTTAGGATGTTCGTCTACCATTTTATTCAAGATCTTTGCTAGCTCTGGCCCGATCTTAGCTACTGAGAAATTGCTAGTTTCAGACGACTCTGATTTTTGGGAAGATGGTGATGGTTGAGATTGAATGCGATCGCCAATTTTGCCAGTCAAGGCATAAATAATTGTTTTGCCTAAAGCATATATATCCGTACTAGAAGTAGGTTTTCCTGCTTGCTGTTCTAAAGGAAAGAAATTATCATTTGCTATAATAGTATTGGTAGTTTGATTATTTAACAAAATAGCATTTTTGATCGTAGAAAAATTAGTTAAAAACTTTTTTCCATCCTGTTGTTCGATCAAACTAGAAGGCTGAATATTAAGATGATTAATATTAGCTTGATGGATAAAATCCAAAACACCTAAAATCTCTTGTAACCACTCAATTGCCTCGGCTTCGCTGAGTAGAGAGTGTTTGAGTCTCTCTTCTAAACTTTGACCGACGATCGCTTCTCTAACTAAATAAAATTCGCGATCGCATTCAAAAAAAGCCAATAGTCGGGGAATTTGTGGATGCTGAGAAATGTTTTTTAAGAGCTTACCTTGACTGATAAATGTCTGTAGAACTTTTTGCCAGGATTTAGCACCTAAAACCTCACTATCATATTGAGGTTGTATTCTTTCAATTTGGCATTGTGAGCGAGCGGGTGGTTCGAGATCTTCGGCACTAAAAATAGTACTAAAATCATCATGACTTAGCTCTTCAATCACACGATAGCGATCGCACAATATCTTACCAACTATTGACTCCATGCAAGTCCAGTTATTTTTACGATGGCAAACAAATTATCTTATTTCTAGTCTGTTGAACTAAGACGTTTTTTTTAGCTGGGGAGTTCCTGTTGTAACTCGTCTAAGCGAGCCAGAACTTCTTGACTATGAATACTAGGTCTAACGCCCAAAAAAGTGGCTCGCAAAATTCCTTGAGGATCGATTAAGTAAGTATGTCTTAAAGACATTGCACCCAACCAAGAACCATAGGCTTTACTAACACTACCGTCTGTGTCTGCTAAAAGTGGAAACTTAAGTCCTTCCGAGTCACAGAATTGTCGATGAGAATCAACATCATCGACGCTTACTCCCAAAATTTGAGCGTTTCTTGCCTCATATTCTGATATATCCTGCTGAAAACGTCTAGCCTCAATGGTGCAACCAGACGTAAAATCTTGGGGATAAAAATATAGTACGACCCATTGACCGCGATAGTCATCCAGAGCTATTTCTCCGTCTCCAATATTGGTAGGTAAAACAAATTCGGGAGCAGGTTGATTAATTGGTGGTTGCTTTCCTCCCATTGCCCAAGCATTGGATGCTATCCCACCAGAGAGTAATAAAGACAAGGCTACAGCCAACCAAAATCGAATTGAAATCAAACGTTTCATAATGTACAAAAATATGATTTACTTAACATTGAGATTAATAAGTAATGTTAAGACCATAACAAAAATTAATCATTAAAGATCGACTTTTAATCGCGATCGACGAGTTAATTTTCTGAGTTATTTGTTAACATTGTTGCCTTGAAGAGAGTGTAAAAACCAATTCTAAAGATACAAGCTATGAGTACAGATTTGATTCCTCCTCATGGTGGTGAACTAGTTAACCGCCTAGCCACTGCTGAAGAAAAAAAAGATTTCTTAGCCAAGGCTGACTCTTTGCCCAGAGTTCAGCTAGACGAGAGAGCAACTTCCGATTTAGTTATGATTGCCATCGGCGGTTTTAGTCCCATTAGTGGCTTTATGGGTCAGGATGACTACTTAGGAGTTGTCGAAAAGATGCGTCTGGCAAACGGTTTACCCTGGTCTGTGCCTGTTACCCTCTCTGTTACTGAAGAAGTTGCCAAACCTTTAACCGAGGGGAGTTTAATTCGTTTAGACAACCCCAATGGCAAATTTGTTGGAGTCTTACAGCTAACTGAAAAATATTCCTACGACAAAAAGCACGAAGCAATTAATGTTTATCGTACCGAGGAAGATGCCCATCCTGGGGTGAAGGTAATTTACGACCAGGGGAAAATTAATCTCGCAGGCCCAATTTGGATACTAGAGCGAGAAAATCATCCTCAATTTCCTAAGTATCAAATCGATCCCGCAGCCTCTAGAGCCTCATTTAAAGAAAGGGGCTGGAAAACTGTAGTCGGTTTTCAGACTCGTAACCCGATCCACCGCGCTCATGAGTACATTATCAAATGTGCTTTAGAAATCGTTGATGGTTTGTTTCTTCATCCCTTGGTTGGTGCAACTAAAAGCGACGATATCCCTGCGGATGTGCGGATGCGTTGCTACGAAATCATGATGGAAAACTATTTTCCTCAAAATCGGGTAATTTTAGCGATCAATCCCTCTGCAATGCGTTATGCAGGCCCTAGAGAAGCCATTTTTCACGCTTTAATTCGGAAAAACTATGGCTGTACTCACTTTATTGTCGGTCGCGACCATGCGGGAGTAGGTGACTACTATGGCACTTATGATGCTCAAGAAATCTTTGGCGAATTCGAGCCTGAAGAATTGGGTATTACTCCGCTCAAGTTTGAACACGCTTTCTACTGTACTCGTACCGAGCAAATGGCAACAGCAAAGACTAGTCCCGCCACCAAAGAAGAGCGCGTTCACTTATCGGGAACCAAGGTACGAGCTATGCTCAGAGAGGGTAAAACACCACCTCCCGAATTTTCTCGTCCCAAAGTGGCAGAAGAGTTAGCAAAAGCGATGAAAGTTAACTAGTAAACATCAAAATATTAGAACGAATACTATAATTGGTTACAGGTTTAAGATGCTTAAGATACCCTTAAACTGTAACCTTTTTGATTTTAAGCAACAATTAACGGCTATTACTGATAGGCTGATAGCTGATATCTAAAAGCTAATAGCTGATATGGGACTTGACCGCAGAACTTTTCTACAGCGAGCTGGATTGACTTTGTTTACCTGGGGAGCAACCGAAGTAGGATTCTCCTTCCTAGGACAAAGTAATAACCGACTAGCCACCCTAATTAAAAATCATCAACAAACTTTAGCCCAGCCTACCAATCGTAAGCTGGCGTTGCTGGTGGGAATCAATCGTTACCCCCACCAAGATCATCTGGATGGATGTCTGACGGATATTGAAATGCAACGAGAACTATTGATCCACCGTTTTGGTTTTAATCCGCAAGATATTCTGACCTTGAGCGATCGCGCTGCTACCAGAGAAAATATCGAAACTGCTTTCATCGAACACTTAATACAACAAGCCGAGGCTGATGATGTAGTAGTATTTCACTTCAGTGGCTACGGTGGTCAAATCAAGATGCCTTTATCTTCAGAAGTTGCCACGACCGAAAATCCCAACACGGTTGAATACAAACTAGTAAATAGTTTAGTTCCCGTAGATGGCTTGCTTACGACCAAAAAAGCTGGTGCTTCCAATAGTATCTTGCAAGAGACGCTTATGGTCTTGGCTCAATCATTGTCTACAGCCAAATGCACTCTTGTTTTAGACACTAGTTTTAATCTTAGCCCCCGCGCTCAACACAGCAATTTTAAAATTCGTTCCGCAACCGCAGTTGCAGAGAGTGCTAGTCCCGAAGAACTGGCTTTCCTCGAACAATTACGTAGCGATCTAGCTAGTAAAGGACTAAAACCTAGTAAAAGATTACTATCTTTACCAGGAGTAGTTTTTTCCGCTGCTGGTAAAAATCAAGTAGCAGTAGAAAGACATTGGGATGATTTTAGTGCGGGTTTATTTACCCAAGCCCTGACGCAGCATCTTTGGCAGATTACTCCTAGTAGTAAAGTTCAAGTAGTTTTAGCTCAAACTGCTGCTAGCGTAGAACAGGTAATGGGCAGACAGCAACAGCCTGCGATCAACAGTCCCGACAAATCGGCGATCGCTTATTATTTTGCTCCTAGTGAAGTTGAGAGTGCTACGGGAGTAATTACTAAGGTAATCAAAAACAATTTTGAAGTTAAATTACTAGGTTTGCCTGCTAATATTCTCAATTCTTACGGAGTTGGCTCTTGTTTAAACATAATATCTGGGGATAGTCTCGATAGTCTGCCTCAGCTACAAATCAAATCTATCAATGGTTTATTGGCAAAAGCCCAACTAATTAAGATCGACAATACCGAACCGGTTCGAGTCGGAAACTTCCTCCAAGAATCTTTACGTATACTAGAGCGTAATCTAGGTCTGACCTTGGGTCTAGATGCCGATCTAGAAAGAATCGAACGAGTTGATGCCACTAGCGCGATCGCCAATATCACGGCGATAAATTCTACAGTAGTATTAGGGGAACAAAATGCGGATTGTCTTCTGGGCAAGGTTCATCATAATTCCCAGACAGGAAAATCAGAAGAGCGGTCTTTTAGCTATGGGATCTATACCGCAGGGGGAAGTCTAATTGGCAAAACTTCAGGTGCAGCTAATGAAGCAGTCAAAATCGCGATCGAGCGTCTGCAACCGCACTTTAATAGTCTCTTAGCAGCCAAATGGTTAGAATTAACCAATAACGAATTTTCCTCAAGGCTTAAAGTAGACGTTAGTTTAGTGGGGGAAAACAGCCCCATTCCTATATTGCAAAAAGCAACATTTTCATCGCCAAACCGACAATCAGCAGCGAAGAAATTGCCTTTCTCTAGTAAGAACTCTCTTGACTCTAATCTGACTAGCAATGTACCAATTTTGGTCAAAGGCTCAAATCTGCAACTATCTTTAAATAATCTTGGCGATCGCGAATTGTATGTTTTGTTATTAAGTATTGATACAGAGCGCAATCTTTTTGCTTTGTATACTCCTGCTGACGAGCGATCGTCTGAAGCAGAAGCTAAATTAACAAATATCGTCATTGCTCCTGGAAATGAATTAACTATTCCTCAAGCAGACAACTCCTGGAAATGGAAAGTCTCGGATTCTATTGGCATTAACACTTTATATACAGTCTTTTCGGTTCGACCTTTTACACAAACTCTCAAGACTTTGGCCGCTCAAGAAAATTTTAAGCTAGACCAGCAACAATTCTTAAATGTGGTTAATCCTAGAGCGACAATCGAATCTTTGATGGCAGACCTGGATACTGCAAGTTCAGTACCCACTGAATTAATTGCTAATAATGATGTCTATGCTTTAGATGTCAATAGCTGGGCAACTCTTAATTTTATTTACGAAGTCAGCAATGCCTAGAGTAAGGAATGAGGAACAAAGAACGAGAAGGAGAAAAAGGAATATAAACAAATATAAACAATTGGCAAACCAAACCAGTTAATCTCAAATCAAAGATCGATGCAACCAACTGATATTGTAATTTTGTCTAACGGGCCAGGAGAAATAGCGACGTGGGTGCGTCCTATAGTCAGATGTTTGCGTCAAAAGTTAGGCAACGATCGGAGTTTGGTGCGCATTTCGGTATTGCTGTCTCCTTGTCCTCATAGTACGGGAAAGGAAGCAGCAATTGCCCTCAGTTACCCTGAAGTAGATCGGGTATTGTCTCCAGCAGATTTTTTTGATTTCTTAGTTTGGGGCAAAATTAAAGCTAATTGGCAATGGCATCGGCAAGGCATAGTTGTTTTTCTAGGAGGCGATCAGTTTTATACTGTTGCCGTTAGTAAACGACTAGGCTACTCTAGCTTGATTTATGCAGAATGGGATGCTCGCTGGTATCGCTTTATCGATCGCTTTGCGGTCAGAAATCAAAGTGTAATTGACCAGATCCCCCAATCTTATCGTCACAAGTTTTCTCTAGTGGGCGATTTGATTGCCGATGTATCCTTAGAGATTGAAGGGAAACCTAGAACGCCCGAAGACTTTGCCGAGCCTCTAATTGGACTATTAGTAGGTTCAAAACCAGCAAAACTCGCCCAGGGAGTGCCTTTATGTTTGGCGATCGCTGAAAAACTCCAGCAACAACAGCCTCAAGTTCAATTTATGATTCCTGTCGCACCAACCATAGATTTAAATACCCTTGCTAAATATGCAAATCGCCAAGACAACCCTCTGGTATCGGTTTTAGGGAATGTAGAAGGTCAATTAAGTATTGCCGAAGTAGAAACCGCCGCAGTCTATCTAGAGACTTCTGGAGGAACTAAAATTAAGCTGATTACTCAGTTTCCTGCTTATCAAGAGCTAGTTAAATGTCAACTGTGCCTCACAACTGTCGGTGCAAATACGGCAGAATTAGCATCTTTGGCAATACCGATGATTGTTTTACTCCCTACTCAGCAGCTAGATGCGATGCGATCGTGGGATGGCTTACCAGGCATTTTAGCTAATTTGCCTGGGGTGGGAACTATGTTAGCTAAATTAATTAACTGGCTAGTACTCAGACAGACTCGCTTATTTGCCTGGCCCAATATTTGGGCAAGAGAAGAAATTGTTCCAGAATTGGTTGGTCAGCTCAAGCCAGAAAATGTGGCTAACTTAGTACAAGATTATTTAGCCAATCCGATAAAACTTCAGTCAATGCATGACAAGTTAATCGCTATCAGGGGGAAATCTGGTGCAGCCGAACAGATCGCAGATATAATAAAACAAGAAATATCGCAAAACTTAATAAACTAGTGTCAAGATAGTCCATTTTCAGCTATCTTAGCAAGTAGTCTAACTGAATTTCCTTGGCAAAAATAGCTCCTCAAGGTTATATTCAGGTTAAAATTTGATAGAGTAACGTCTCAGCAGCTTCGTGGTCGCTTAGTATCCCCAGAAGAATGTTAGTTCGACTGGCTGTGGCAAAGCAAATTGCTATTTAAAGCAAGAAGAATTTTTCCGCTCGCCCAAAGACTATGCTAGCCTATTAAGTCTTTAACAATCTTAATAAAGTTTTAGCACCAGCTACATATTATTACTTTCGACCATCTGCTATTTTCGTAGACTGCCTCTTCTTTCTAGAAGCCTAAATAGTAGGTCAATTCTATAAGAGACAAGTCATCAACTCGCAAGCTCTCGCCAAATAAGATCGCAATACTCAAAAAAGATTATTTGGTAATATCTCAATCCTATAAATATGTGAAATTTACCGTTTTATTTCTATTACGTAATTTTTTCTGCTTTGAGAAACACAAAAGAATACAACAATCTATCGCTTCTCGATCGGTGGGTTGTATCGTTTTACGACACAGTAATTGGTAATCAGCCATCAGAATTTTGAGGAAAATTAATGCCAAAACAAATTATTATTGCAGAACAACATCACATAGCTGCTGTGTTCTGGGAAGAACAAATACAAGAATTAATTGTCGCCACAGGTCATCAACAGGTAGGTGATATTTATCTCGGTACTGTGGAAAATGTTATCCCTGGTATTGACGCTGCTTTTGTTAACATTGGAGACAGCGAGCGCAATGGGTTTATTCACGTCACAGATTTAGGCCCCTTACGTCTTAAGAAATCCGCAGCAGCGATCACGGAACTCTTACTTCCCCAACAAAAAGCTCTAGTTCAGGTAATGAAAGAGCCAACAGGGAATAAAGGGCCACGGCTAACAGGCAATATTACCTTGCCAGGACGCTATTTAGTTCTGATGCCCTACGGTAAAGGAGTTAAGCTATCTCGTCGGATCTCTAATGAGAACGAGCGCAGTCGTCTTCGAGCCTTAGCAATTTTGATCAAACCCCCTGGAATGGGATTGCTGATTAGAACCGAGGCAGATGGCAAAGCCGAAGAAGCGATCATGGAAGATTTGGAATTTTTGCAAAAACAGTGGGAATCGATTCAATATCAGGCAAACTACGCTAAACCACCAGTATTACTAAATCGCGATGATGATTTTATTCAGCGCGTTTTAAGAGACACCTTCTCGGCTGAGGTAAACACGATCGTAGTGGACTCGGCAGCAGGGGTCAAAAGAATCAAACAACAGTTGATTAACTGGAGTAGCGGACGTTCTCCCCAGGGTGTCTTTATTGACTATCACAAAGAACAGCAGCCAATCTTAGACTACTATCGCGTCAGTGCTGCGGTGCGAGAGGCTCTGAAACCAAGAGTAGACTTGCCTTCTGGGGGATACATTATTATCGAACCTACAGAGGCTTTAACGGTAATTGATGTTAACTCAGGCTCATTTACCCGTTCGGCAACAGCACGAGAAACCGTGTTATGGACTAACACCGAAGCTGCTACCGAAATTGCTCGCCAGTTACGTCTACGTAATATTGGAGGGGTGATAGTTGTAGACTTTATTGATATGGACTCTCATCGAGATAAAATCAAGCTTTTAGAACACTTCAATAAAGCTCTTAAGTCAGACAAAGCTCGTCCTCAAATTGCTCAGTTATCCGAATTAGGACTGGTGGAGTTAACTCGCAAACGTCAGGGCAAAAATATTTACGAACTATTCGGTCAAACCTGTCCTACTTGTGGTGGTTTGGGACAAATTGCCCATCTTCCAGGCAAACAAGAGGCTGAGTCTCTAGAAACATCTCCCGTGGTTACTCCAGCTGCAATTCGCGAGCCAGTCAACAACATTAACATTCGTCCTGTAATTCCTCCGCCAACAGCTAAACCAGAGCGCGTCGAGCTAGCTAGTAGTTCCGCTTCCGAGGCAGGGTACGATCCCGTCAATCGTCAACTAGATTTAATCAATCATCCCAACTATCAAGAGCAAGGTAACGGTAATGGCAATCGCCGTCGCCGTCGTAGTCGTCGCAACGATCTGCTGATCAAAGACGAACTAATTGAGTCGGAAAATGTAGAAAATCTAGAGCCAGATTCTGAGAATAATGAAGAACGCAAATCTCGCGTTTCAGGGCGATCTCCTCGTCGGGATGAGACGAACTTGGAAAAAGTTACGGTGGAAATGGGACAGTTAGAACAAGAGATCTATGCTTTGATGGGTGTTTCGCCTTTAGTTTATGCCGAACAAACATCTAAAGACCCCAAATCAGTTTTAGTTTATGTGAAAAAGCCTGGAGAAGAGCTAGCTATAGAAGAATCTTCAGACTCAGAAACTAAACCTAAAACCAAAGCTGAACCAGTAGTTGAGGTTCAAGCTGAAGCTACTGAAGAAAACGTAAGCGAGTTAGGATTAGATGAACCAGAACTTCAGGAGGTTGAAGAATCAACTCCTAGAGTTCGTCGTCGCCGTCGTCGTCGCTCCTCTGCTACCCAGGAAGTAGAAGTATAATCGATCGAGAGCGAGCAATCGTTAGCACTCGATGTTCTCACTAACTTCAATCTTCAAACCAATACAAAATGACTGTCGATAATGCTGCTTTTGATGACTCCTGGAAAGCTGAATTGGCTGCACCAGATACTCTGATTGCAGGGGTAGATGAAGTAGGGAGAGGAGCTTTATTTGGCCCAGTTGTAGCAGCTGCTGTGGTTATATCACGAGCGGATATTCCCCGCTCGATCGAGATCGGGGTAAAAGATAGTAAAAAGCTATCTGCTCAAAAACGCAGAGAACTCGTACCACAAATTAAAAAGATAGTAGCTGATTGTCAGATTGGTTTTGCCACTGTCGCTGAAATAGATAGCTTAAATATCTTACAGGCTTCTCTCTTAGCGATGAAGCGGAGTGTGGAGCAACTAGAGGTTACTCCAGAAATTTGTTTGGTAGACGGCAAATTTCCCATTCCCAATTTATGCTTAGTACAAAAAACTGTGATTAAAGGAGACCTGCGATCGCCTGTAATTGCTGCTGCGAGTATTTTGGCAAAGGTATGGCGAGATGAATTGATTGTTAGCTTGGCAGATAAATATCCCGAATATAATTTAGCTGCCAATAAAGGCTATCCTACCAAAGCTCATCGTCTGGCGATCGAGCAATACGGTATATCTTGCCAACATCGTCGCTCTTTTAAATCTTGTCAATGATTTAAAAGAGCTAATTTTCTCAAGACCGCTAGAGAAAATTATCAGAACGTCCTCTTTCTGTCATTTATTGTCATTTCTGTCCCTCAAAATCATAGATTGGCTTTAATATCCTAAATCGGGAGACAGTGCAGATTTAGATTTAGACTCTGACTTAGTTTCTTGAGTTGCCCAGGTACGGTAATCTTGAATTAGTTGGGATGTTAACTTGCTCTTAATTCTACTGAGAACGCTTTTAAGAAGTTTATTGCCAGCAGGCTCTAAAAAGGCTTTGGGAGTAAACATCAAAGCTGTAGGTAATTCTACCTTGACTTCCAAGTCTGATTGACCTTTTAGAATTGTTTGTCCCTGAGACTCTTGAGGATACAAAACACCTTTTAAATTAAGAGCAAAACGTTTGTTGATATAGTCGATTCCTTTAATTTGACAAGCTTCGGATTTTAAATATACACTGCCGTTAGAACCAGACCAAACCTTGAGTACGACAATTGGCTGGAAATGATACATTTCCATAAAATTAATCGGTCGCATTTTCAACTCATACAAATCATCAGATATTTGTTGCATCAGTCGTGGATCGGCGATCGCACGAACTAATCTTTTAGGTTGACGCAAATAATGTTTTATTGGTGTCTCCTCATTGACTACGGATATTTGAACTGATTCTGATTCTCTGAAACTGACGTACATAAGTGAAACTACTGAAGTTTTTTTTTACTGTTTATTAATTTTAAGTTACATTTCTTCAAAAATTATCAGTATGTAAAAAAATTGATACTCTTACTAAATTTTTGTATCTTAAGACCTATATCTCATGAACCTTTCTCTTGCTTATCTAGGCCCGACTGGAACTAATTCGGAAACTGCTGCATTAGCTTATGCAGACTGGTTGAATAGACATCAACGGCAAGCATCTACTCTCTGTCCCTATCCTAGTATCGCCCTGGCTTTACAATCGGTCGCTCAAGGAAAAATTGCTCGGGCGGTAGTACCCATTGAAAATTCTATTGAAGGAAGTGTAACGGTTGTTCTAGATACTTTGTGGCGAGAGGATAATCTACAGGTGCATCATGAATTAACCATTCCTATCTTTCACGGTTTATTATCCTATGCATCTTCACTAAAACAGATCGAAACGGTTTATTCTCACCCTCAAGCATTGGCTCAATGTCAAAAGTGGTTAGAAAACTTTCTACCCCAGGTACAGCTAATTCCTACTCGCTCTACAACCGAGGGGATAAAATTGCTCAAAGACGATCTTACCGCAGCAGCAATTTCTGCTCCTAGAGCAGCAGAGTTATACCAAATACCATTACTAGAACCAGATATTAAAGACAGTGCTGATAACTGTACTCGCTTTTGGATCGTTAGTTCCGATAAGAGCGAGAATGGAAGTCATCTCTCTTTGGCGTTTAGTTTACCTGAAAATGCCCCTGGAGCTTTGGTCAAAGCACTAGAAATTTTTGCCCACAGAGAAATTAATTTAAGTAAAATCGAATCTCGTCCCAGTAAGCGTTCTTTAGGAGAATATATATTTTTTATCGATCTTGAAGGTAATTCCCACGCTCCTAAAATTGAAGCAGCCTTAGCAGAGCTATCTGCTCGTACGGAAACGATCAAAGTCTTTGGTAATTACAATCTGCTTGAGATTAATTAGCTTATAACAACCTTCGATTAATTATCCAAAGCATCCTTGAGTGCAGTACGTGCTGCGAGGTGATTGCGAGTCGAACTAAGAATTTCCTGTTCGCGCTTTAGACGCTCTAAAGTATCTTGCATTTCCAGCAATGCTTGTTGTTCGGAAGCTACACCATACAAATTGCTCGCTACCCAATAAGATAGCTCAGTAGGAGAACTAGGCAAATCATCAGGAAGTTCGATTTTTTGACTGGTTAACTTGGCTGAAAGGTGAACTACATCGCGCAACAATTCCTCTACTTCGGTTGCTATGGGTTTTAAATCTTTTGTAGGAGGACGATCTTCAATCCACTCTACCAAGCCCACACGATATGGCTTTTCGCGAACATACTCCAAAACCCTAAATCTTTGTTGCCCAAAGGTTAGCATTTTCATTCGGTCATCTGGTAGTCTTTGAAAGTGTAAAATTTCTGCACAGCATCCATATTCGGCAATTTCTCCTGTTGTGGGATCGATTGATAACACTCCAAAACGGCGATCGTTCTCCAGAATTGTATTCATCATAATTCTGTAGCGATACTCAAAGATATGGAGTGGTAAAGGACGGCTAGGAAATAAAACTACCTCAGGAAGGGGAAATAACGGTAATTCTCTGACTGCAATAGAAGAAGATGCCATCTAAACTTGTTTTTAGCTACGTTTGGTATTGTTACTTACTTTTTACTTTAGCGGATTTTTCTCCAGAACGTATATGCTTAAAAACCCTTTAGAAAAAACCTAAAGGGCAATAAAACACTAACTAGATCGATTACATGCTTTTAATATTTAAAGTTTAACCTCAATATCGACACCAGCCGGTAAATCCAACTTCATTAAAGCATCAATAGTTTTGGAAGAAGGTTTATAAATATCAATAATACGGCGATGAGTACGGGTTTCAAAGTGTTCGCGAGAATCCTTGTCTACGTGAGGCGATCGCAATACACAATAGATCTTGCGTTTTGTCGGTAGAGGAATTGGCCCGACAGCCGAAGCATTGGTTCTATTTGCCGTGTCTACAATTTTTTCGCAGGAAGTATCTAAAAGACGCTGATCGAAAGCTTTAAGACGAATGCGTATTTTTTGTTGTTGAATCGTTGCCATGTTCTTAAGTTGTCAAGGTACGGGATTTAACAGAATGTTAGTTGAGACTAGATTTCAGATTTAATTCGATCTTGCCAGACAAACTAAGAGAGTAGACGATGCTCGCTAGATTCGACGGCAAAGTCTACTCCCAGAGTCAATTTGTTCGTTCTATGTTGGTTGTCCTACGGACTACTTAATAATCTTCGAGACTACACCAGCACCAATAGTACGACCACCTTCGCGAATTGCAAAGCGCATTCCCTGCTCGATCGCGATGGGGTTGATTAGCTCGACGTTCATTTTAATACGATCGCCAGGCATGACCATTTCCACTGCACTACCATCATCAGCAGTGTAGTCGGTGATCGTACCAGTTACGTCAGTTGTACGAACGTAGAATTGAGGACGGTAGTTCTTAAAGAAAGGAGTATGACGACCACCTTCTTCTTTTGTAAGTACATATACTTCTCCTTCAAACTCGGTGTGAGGAGTAATCGAACCAGGTTTAGCCAAAACCATACCGCGTTCGATATCATCTTTTTGGATACCGCGAAGCAACACACCAACGTTATCTCCAGCCATACCTTTATCCAAGGTTTTTTGGAACATTTCCACTCCAGTTACGGTAGTGCTACGTGTATCTTTGATCCCTACAATCTCGATTGTTTCGCCAACTTTTACTTCCCCACGCTCAATACGTCCAGTAGCAACAGTACCACGACCAGTAATCGAGAATACGTCTTCTACGGCCATCAAGAAAGGCTTATCGATTTCGCGTTCTGGAGTAGGAATATATTCATCAACTTGATCCATCAAATCGTAGATTTTGTCTACCCAATTGTCTTCACCTTTTTTAATGCTGGGGTTAGCAGTTAAGGCTTCTACTGCTTTGAGGGCAGAACCAGAAACGATGGGAATATCGTCACCAGGGAAATCGTACTCGCTCAATAGTTCGCGAATTTCCAATTCTACTAACTCAAGTAGTTCTTCGTCGTCTACTTGGTCTTCTTTGTTCATGAATACAACCAAGCTAGGTACGCCAACTTGCTTCGCTAACAAAATGTGTTCGCGAGTCTGAGGCATAGGACCATCCGCAGCAGATACTACTAGAATACCGCCATCCATTTGAGCAGCACCAGTGATCATGTTTTTCACATAGTCAGCGTGTCCAGGGCAATCTACGTGAGCGTAGTGACGATTTTCAGTCTCGTATTCTACGTGAGCAGTGTTGATAGTGATACCACGCGCTTTCTCTTCAGGAGCAGCATCAATATCTTCATAGTTCCTTGCTTTGGCAGTACCTAAAGCAGCTAAAGCCAAGGTAATTGCTGCGGTTAAAGTAGTTTTACCGTGGTCTACGTGACCGACAGTACCAATATTAGCGTGGTCTTTAGTACGTTCAAACTTTGCGCGTGCCATTAATTTATTTATTCCTTATTTAAACTAAAGTGTTCCCTTTATTTTTAGCGATAATTGCCTCGGCTTCGTTACGAGGAACTTCGCTATATTCACTAAACTCCATCGAAAAGATACCTCGTCCTTGGGTTTTAGAACGAATATCAGTAGCATAGCCAAACATTTTTGCCAAAGGAACTTGGGCATCGATCTTGGCTATGCCAGTTTCGGAGTTCATGCCTTCAATGTTGCCTCTACGAGAGTTTAAGTCTCCGATGACATCTCCTAAGAAATCTTCGGGAACTTCGACTTCGACTTTCATCATTGGCTCTAAAACTACAGGTGAGGCTTGTTTTACTGCCTCTCTAATTGCCATAGAACCAGCTACTTTAAAAGCCATCTCGTTAGAGTCTACCTCGTGGTACGAACCATCAACTAAAGTAACCTTGATATCAATCAAAGGATATCCTGACAAGATACCAGATTCGCAAGTTTGTTTCACCCCTTGTTCGATGGCTGGGATATATTCTTTAGGAATAGTACCGCCAACGATTTTGGAAACGAACTCAAAACCATCACCAGCTTTTGCTGGTTCGATTTCTAGTACCGCGTGACCGTACTGTCCTTTTCCTCCACTTTGTTTGATGTACTTGCCCTCTGCTGTGCTACTTTGACGAATTGTCTCGCGATAAGCTACCTGCGGTTTGCCCACTGTAGCTTCCACATTAAATTCTCTTAGCATTCGATCTACCAAGATTTCGAGATGAAGTTCGCCCATTCCTGCAATTACAGTCTGATTTGTTTCGGGGTTAGTACTAACACGAAAAGTAGGATCTTCATCACTAAGAGCCTGTAACGCCTTTGATAGCTTTTCAACATCACTTTTAGTCTGAGGTTCGACTGCTACAGAAATTACTGGTTCGGGAACGAATAAAGATTCTAAGATAATTGGATGATTCTCGTCGCATAAAGTATCGCCAGTAGTAGCTAATTTAAGTCCGACTATCGCTCCTAAATCGCCAGCCCTCAGCTCGTCTACTTCGATGCGATCGTTAGATTTAAGGACTACCAAGCGAGAAATTCGCTCTTTTTTCTGCTTAGTAGAATTATAGACATAACTTCCCTTCGCCAAAACCCCAGAGTAGACTCTAACAAAGGTCAAGCGACCAAACTTATCAGTAGCAATTTTAAATGCCAAAGCTGAAAAGGGTTCGTCATCACTAGAGTGTCTGACTGCTTCTTCCCCATTGGGTAGCTCGCCAGCGATCGGTGGCACTTCCGTAGGAGCGGGTAAATAATCAACCACAGCATCTAACAAGACTTGGACTCCCTTATTTTTGAATGCTGAACCACACAGCATCGGCATAATCGAGCCTTCGATCGTACCTTTACGAATTGCAGCTTTAATTTCTGCTTCCTCAAACTCCTCTTCCAACATAAATTTTTCCAGGAGTGCTTCGTCAACTTCAGCTACTGATTCAATCAGCTTAGTCCTAAATTCTCGAGCTTGCTCTAAAAGCTCGTCAGGAATATCAGTCTCCTGGATATCTTTTCCTAAATCGTCTTTGTAGACAACTGCTCTCATCCTAACGAGATCTACGATTCCCTGAAAATCTCCCTCGCTACCGATGGGGATTTGAATCGGTACTGCATTTGCTTGGAGGCGTTCTCTAATTTGTTCGTATACCTTAAAGAAATTTGCTCCTGTGCGATCCATTTTATTGACAAAAGCAATTCTGGGTACATTGTATCTGTTTGCCTGTCGCCATACAGTTTCTGACTGAGGTTGCACGCCACCTACGGAGCAAAACACAGCAATTACGCCATCTAGAACGCGCATTGAGCGTTCTACCTCTATAGTGAAGTCTACGTGTCCTGGAGTGTCAATAATGTTGACTTTATGGTCTTTCCAACTAGTACTAATAGCAGCAGCAGTAATTGTGATTCCTCTTTCCTGCTCTTGCTGCATCCAATCCATAGTAGCTGCGCCATCGTGAACTTCGCCCATTTTATAGGCGATGCCAGTGTAGAAAAGAATGCGTTCGGTTGTTGTTGTTTTGCCCGCATCTATGTGAGCAGCGATGCCGATATTTCGTACTCGCTCAAGCGGGATGGTACGTGCCACAAATACCTCCTTGCGTTTTGCAGGATGAAGTTGCTAAGTGTTTACTTAATTAACACCGTTTATAATTCTATACTTTTATTTATTTTTTTTTAATTTTAAAGTATTTGAGTACAAAGGCGATTATTTACTAGTAAGCATAAAACTATACAAACACAAAATTGCCTTAATCCGAAAAAAAGAGAGTCGGACTGATCTTGTGACCGTCTATGGGCGGTGGCAGCAGCGCATTGCCTTGCACTTTTTTAAAGCGCGGGGTTGTTGCTCTTCCTTGCGCTGCTGCGGACGACAACGCCAGCATAAGTGGGTTTTGCTTCGCTCCGCCGTTCAAAGGTCGAGTACCTGCCTTAACTTATCTATTGCAGGTCTCTCCTCTTGGTTTTTATCAAAGCAATTTAGGCTAAGTTTAGTAGCGATAGTGAGCAAATGCTTTGTTTGCCTCTGCCATACGATGAGTTTCTTCTCTTTTTTTCATTGCGCCCCCAGTTTCATTGGCAGCGTCTACAATCTCGCTAGCTAATTTACTGGCCATAGTACGACCTCCTCTAGAACGAGCAAATTGGATTAGCCATCGCAGTGCCAAAGTCGTACCTCTACCCTGTCTTACTTCCATAGGGACTTGATAGGTTGCTCCGCCAACTCGACGAGCTTTCACTTCTACCAAAGGGGTAAGGTTTTTAATTGCTTGTTCAAATACTTCGAGTGGCTCTTTGCCTGTTCTCTCACCTACGATACTCATAGCATCATAAATTATACGAGAGGCTAAAGATTGCTTACCACTGCGCATAATTCTTCTAATAGTCATACTAAGCAGACGACTATTGTAAACTGGGTCTGGTGGTACGGAACGCTTTTTCTTGGTTGAACGACGAGACATCTGATTACTATTTTAGTTTAAGGAATATGGAGATTGAGCTTAGAAGTCTTTAATACTAACATCTTATTAAATCGATTTAACTAAGCTCAGACAAAATTAGTTTTTGCTACGATCGATTACTATTTAGTTCGACTGTTTTTAACTATACTGGATCTTAAATTTTCCACATATGCAGCTAAAATTCGCCAGTTAATTAATACTGTTGTTTGTACTATTGAGAAAATTTTAAAAAATTTGTTTGCCCTGAGCTTTCTATCGAAAAACACCTTTTCTGCTCAAACAAGACTTCAGAAGAAGATGGGTTTGGACAGCTAAACCTTTTTCGAGCCAAACATGACACAAGCTCAAAGATTTATTTAGGACGTTTAGTACCATATTTAGAACGTCCTTGCGCTCTATCTTTTACTCCAGTTGTGTCTAAAGTGCCACGAACAATGTGATATCTTACACCTGGTAAGTCTTTGACCCTGCCCCCACGAATGAGAACGACAGAGTGCTCCTGTAGATTATGTCCAATTCCAGGAATGTAAGCTGTTACCTCAAAACCTGAAGTCAAACGTACCCTAGCTACTTTTCTCAGAGCAGAATTAGGTTTTTTAGGGGTTGTAGTATATACCCTAGTACAAACTCCTCGACGTTGAGGACATTCTTTTAAGGCAGGAGATTTAGTTTTTTTCTTTAGTTTAGATCTTTCGCTACGAATAAGTTGCTGAATAGTGGGCATAGGTGCTGGCTTGTGTAGTTTTGAATCCTCTTTAGTCTATTAGTTTCAAAAGTGGCTAACAGAATAGCAGACAAATTTTGATTATATATTATTAACTAGCTAGATGTCAATTTTTAGCTCGATAATCCTGCCCGATCGCAGCTATTACATCCGAGCTAGTACTCTGTCAACAATTAAATTAATCGATCGGCTGGGGCAGGCAGGGAAAAAGTAACAACGATGAACGATGAAGTATAAAAGTTGATTGAGTTCATAATTCATAATTCTGACTTCGTTTGGGATCGGGGGGAAATACTTATCAATATTTATCCCTCAAATCAAAGTGGACAGACCACTAGAGCAAGGCTCAATCGGCGATCGCAAAAGAGATTCCGCACCCACAAACATCCTTAACTTGAGGATTATTAAATCTAAATCCTCCTCCCATCAGGTCTTCTGCATAATCTATTTTTAAGTTTTTCAGGTATTTCCATGACTTTTGGTCAACTAAGACGCGAATACCATTAATTTCCAAACAGCGGGCTTCTAGAAGAGGAGCATTACTGCCATCAGAATCAGCTATGTCTTCTAGCTGTAGCTGATAAGATAAGCCAGAACATCCCCCAGAAATAATTTTTAGTTTCACAGGAGCGTCTGGCTGTTGTCTATTTTGTTGGATACGCTTTATTTCTTTTACTGCTGAGGAACTAATCTGAAGCATAGAATACCTGTTGATTTGCCTAGGTATAATTATGCTACAGCAAAAAAAATCTAACTAAAACACCAATTTAGGTAAATTTGCGATTCTACTGGCGATTTGTTGTCTAGTCATGTTTATTGACGAGCATAATCATCACTAAAACGAATAATATCGTCTTCTCCTAAATACTGGCCGTTTTGGACTTCAATTAAGACTAATTTAATCACGCCAGGGTTTTCTAGTCGATGAGAAGTACATTGAGGAACATAAGTAGACTGATTACTACTTAAAATCATTTCTTGCTCCCCACAGATGACTCTTGCTGTACCAGAAACTACAATCCAGTGTTCGCTTCTGTGGTGATGCATCTGCAAACTAAGACGATGACCGGGATTGACTTCTATGCGCTTGATTTTGTATCCTACGCCTTCTTCTAAGGTGGTAAAAGACCCCCAAGGGCGCATTTCTGTAGCATTAGTAGCTATTTGAGTTGGAGAAGAGAGTTGATTTTCTGTTCTCTTGCTTGTGTTGGACTTAGTTTTTGTAGACTGAGACATGATTGCTGATATTTTGTGGACAACAAATATATGTAAATTTAGGTTACGTTGTGGCTGGAGTTTGACTTTTATCTGGTATAGAATCGCCCAATTAACCTAACCAAAAGATAACAGACAATTCTTAATAGCTCAAACATATTACAACAATAGATTGCCTGTCTATAGAGAATCTTCACAAATTTGGGTTGAAATCAGGGAAAATTAGCACCTAAATTTAAAGTTAAATTAAAGCTGGACTGATAGTGACCTTGAGACTGAGAGTGTAAATACTGAAAAATTATTACCTCTAAATAGCGATCGAATTAAGAAAACTGTAGTCAATAAAGCTTTTTATTGCGGTTACTTAGGTTACAATAAACTGCTACCAATTGATTCTTGAACTATTGAACACTGAAAGTAGGACGAGCGACTAGAGCTATTGAGTTTTTAATTGAGTGGGATTGAAAGCGAATAATTGCTAAATTTTGTCCTTAGTTATGTGCCAACTGATACCATCAAGATTGAGTATTTAAAGAGCTTAGCTTGAGGGGGTACTGTAGTTAGGTACGATCTCAAATTCCTGAATGTTTCTTATTTTCAGCTTAGATAGTAGGAAACACGGGGTAATGATATACGAGCGGTAATATGATTGCTAAAATATCTATAATTTGATATCTGCATTTGCAGCTAATTTGATTGTTTTTTATTCAAGCGCGAGCAACGAAATTGTCTAGTTTTTTTACTAAACAGAATATATAGCTGATTTGAGAGTTGTGGGCAAAGCCAAATCTGCGCGACAAAATCTTTGCTTATTACTGGATACTGGATAAATGTCGATGCTGAGATTTCTCGGCTTGAAGAACAGACTTAGTATAGTAATTAACAGTTTAAAACAATACTCAGAACAATCTACTGTATTGATATGGGCAAACAAAAAATGAAACCAAAAGAAGTTATAAATAAAAAAAATGCAATTTCAGCAAAATTATCCCTTAGATCTGACTGTAAGCCTTTTGGGGGTCAACGATGGTTAGTAGAAGAACGAGATGCTTGTGGTGTAGGGTTTATTGCCTATCGAGATGGTCGGCAAAGTAACAAGATTGTCCAGCAAGCTCTAAAAGCTTTGGGCTGCATGGAGCATCGTGGCGGTTGTAGTGCCGATCGCGATTCTGGAGATGGGGCGGGAATTATGACCGCATTACCGCAAAAGATCTTTGCAGATTGGTTTGCCGACAATAATATTACTCGACCAAAAGATGAGGGATGGGGTGTAGGAATGGTGTTTTTACCCCCAGGTCGCGAGGAAATTGCTACATCAAAACAATTTATCGAAGAGATAGTTAAAGCGGAAAACCTGACTGTCTTAGGTTGGCGAGAAGTCCCAGTCAATCCAGATGTACTGGGAGAGCAAGCTAGAGAATATCAACCCCATATCGAGCAGATTATAGTTAGTTCTCCAGAAGGTTTAACGGGAGACAATCTAGAGCGTAAACTCTACATAGTGCGATCGCGAGTTGGTAAAGAACTATCAGACGACTTTTATATCTGCTCTTTTTCCTGTCGTACCATAGTTTATAAAGGCATGGTGCGATCGGTTATTTTGGGAGAGTTTTATCAAGATTTAGCTAATCCAGATTACGAAAGTACCTTTGCTGTCTATCATCGTCGCTTCAGCACTAATACGATGCCCAAATGGCCCTTTGCCCAGCCAATGAGAATCTTGGGTCATAACGGTGAGATTAATACTCTATTGGGGAACATCAACTGGATGTCCAATCGAGAGAAAGAATTAGTATCTAACTTTAGCGAAGCTTCCTTACCCGGTTGGACTCAAGATGAGATTAAAGGATTAACACCTATTGTCAACAACGATAATAGTGATTCTTATAATCTAGATAGTGCTATGGAACTTTTGGTACGGACTGGTCGCAGTTTATCTGAAGCAGCGATGATTTTAGTGCCAGAAGCTTATAAAAATCAGCCTTCACTGCAAGAATATCCTGAAATTGTCGATTTTTATGAATATCATAGCGGTCAGCAAGAGCCTTGGGATGGTCCGGCACTTCTAGTATTTAGTGATGGAAAAACTGTGGGTGCAGTTTTAGATCGTAACGGTTTGCGCCCTGCTCGCTACACGATTACTAAAGATGGTTATGTAGTAGTAGGTTCAGAAACAGGAGTAGTAGATTTGCCAGATGCGGAAATAGTTGAAAAAGGTAGATTGGGGCCTGGTCAAACTATTGTGGTCGATCTCCAAGCTAAACAAGTGTTGCATAACTGGGACGTTAAGCAGCAAGTAGCTAAAGCAAATCCCTATGGAGAGTGGGTACAACAACATCGCCAGTCGATCGAATCTCAAGAATTTGGTACAGAAAATCTGCTAACTGCTCGAGAATTGCTCCAACAGCAAACTGCATTCGGCTATACTGCCGAAGATGTAGAATTGATCGTTCAATCAATGGCAATCAACGGTAAAGAGCCGACTTTTTGTATGGGAGATGATATCCCTTTAGCGGTACTTTCGGATAAGCCTCGTCTTTTGTATGACTACTTCAAACAAAGATTTGCTCAAGTAACTAATCCCCCGATCGACCCTTTGCGGGAAAGTTTAGTGATGTCTCTATCTATGCAGTTAGGGGCAAAAGGAAATCTACTTAACTTAAAGCCTGAAGATGCCAGAATGCTGAAGTTAGAGTCTCCTGTGATTAATGATGAGGAATTGGCTAGTATCAAATCTTCTAGTTTTAAAACTCAAGAATTATCGACGCTATATAAAATCTCTACTGGCCCAGACGGTTTAAGAAAGGCCGTAACCAAGCTCTGCGAACAAGCTAGTGAGGCAGTAGAGGCGGGAGTAGAAATAATTATCTTAAGCGATCGCTCTCAAGATATTGGTACAGAATATAGTTATATTCCTCCTTTATTAGCAGTAGGTGCAGTTCACCATCATTTAATTCGCCAGGGTATTCGTTTGAGAACCTCGTTGGTAGTAGATACTGCTCAGTGT
The DNA here is from genome assembly GCA_030064795.1 of Pleurocapsa sp. MO_226.B13. The sequence continues at coordinate 26,888 of JASJEI010000362.1, forward strand.
TGGAGTACCCATCATTATGCTTGCTTGATCGGTTATGGTGCTTCGGCGGTCTGCCCTTATTTGACTCTAGAAAGTGTCCGTCAGTGGTGGAACGATCCCAAAACTCAAAAATTAATGGCAAATGAGCGGATCGAGGCGATTAGCTTGGATGAGGCTCAGAAAAACTATTGCAAGTCCATTGAAGCAGGATTGCTCAAGATTCTTTCTAAAATGGGTATATCCCTACTATCTTCTTATCATGGAGCGCAAATTTTTGAAGCGTTAGGATTGGGAGTAGATTTGGTGGACTTGGCTTTTAAGGGGACAACTTCTCGCTTGGGCGGTTTGACTGTGGCTGAATTGGCGCAAGAAGTTATTGCTTTCCATCACAAAGCTTTTCCCGAAATTCAGAGTAAGAAGCTAGAGAACTACGGCTTTATTAAGTATAAAAAAGGTGGAGAATATCATATGAATTCTCCTGAGATGTCTAAAGCTTTACACAAAGCAGTCGAGAGTAAGGAATACGACCATTACGAGCTTTACAAGCAACATTTAAGAGGCAGACCCGCAACCGCCCTACGGGATTTATTGGATTTTAAACTCGATCGCGAACCGATTCCCCTAAAGGAAGTAGAGTCGATAGAAAGTATCGTCAAACGCTTCTGTACTGGGGGGATGTCTTTGGGTTCTTTATCGCGAGAGGCTCATGAGACCCTGGCAGTGGCGATGAATCGTATTGGTGGTAAATCTAATTCGGGTGAAGGTGGTGAAGATACCGTCCGCTTTAAGGTTTTAGATGATGTAGCAGCAGATGGCAAGTCTCCCACTTTGCCCCATCTGAATGGTTTACGCAACGGGGACACTGCTAGTTCCGCGATCAAGCAGGTAGCATCGGGACGCTTTGGGGTAACACCAGAGTATTTAATGAGTGCCAAACAGCTAGAAATTAAAATAGCTCAGGGGGCAAAACCAGGAGAAGGTGGTCAACTACCAGGGAAAAAAGTCAGCCCCTATATCGCCTCCTTGCGTCGTTCTAAACCAGGAGTGACTTTGATTTCTCCTCCGCCACACCACGATATTTACTCGATTGAAGATTTAGCTCAGTTGATTTTTGACCTGCATCAAATTAATCCCACAGCTAAAGTTTCCGTTAAATTAGTGGCGGAGATCGGTATTGGTACGATCGCAGCAGGGGTAGCCAAAGCCAACTCGGATGTAATTCAAATTTCAGGTCATGATGGTGGTACTGGTGCATCACCCCTGAGTTCGATCAAACATGCAGGAACGCCTTGGGAATTAGGACTAACTGAGGTACATCGAGTCTTATTAGAAAATCAATTGCGCGATCGCGTTCTGTTACGAGCCGACGGTGGCTTAAAAACTGGTTGGGACGTAGTGATGGCTGCTTTGATGGGGGCAGAAGAATACGGCTTTGGTTCGGTCGCGATGATTGCAGAAGGTTGCATTATGGCAAGAGTTTGTCATCTGAATACCTGTCCCGTAGGTGTGGCCACTCAACAGCAGCACTTGAGAGAGCGTTTTAAGGGAATTCCCGAACACGTAGTTAACTTCTTCTACTTTGTAGCTGAGGAAGTACGACAACTATTGGCTAAATTAGGCTATCGTAAGCTAGAAGAGATTATTGGACGTAGCGATCTATTAACTCAAAATCACGAGGTGAACATTGCCAAAACTAAAGGTTTAGACTTGAGTTGTCTGCTCGATTTACCCGATGTTCAGACAGCTCGTAGTTGGTTGCAACACGAAGAGGTTCATACTAACGGGAAGGTCTTAGATGAGGAAATTTTAGCCGACGCGGAAATTGCTCGTGCGATCGCCAATCAAGGAAAAGTAACCAAAGACATCAAGATTGTAAATACAGACCGTGGTGTAGGAGCGAGGATTTCTGGGGCGATCGCCTCTAAGTATGGCAACAGTGGGTTTGAAGGCGAAATTAACCTTAAATTCAAAGGTGCTGCTGGTCAAAGCTTTGCTGCTTTTATCCTACCTGGGATGAATATGATTCTCTCTGGAGAAGCTAACGACTATGTTGGCAAAGGAATGCACGGTGGCGAAATTATCATCACTCCTACCTCCGATGCTTCTTATGACGCAGCTAGTAACGTAATTGTCGGGAATACTTGCCTCTATGGCGCGACGGGAGGAGTACTCTACGCCAATGGACGGGCAGGAGAAAGATTTGCGGTACGAAATTCTCTAGCAAAAGCAGTAATTGAAGGTACTGGAGATCATTGTTGCGAATATATGACAGGTGGTCTAATTGTAGTTTTGGGTGAAGTTGGTCGCAACGTCGGTGCAGGGATGACTGGTGGTTTGGGTTATTTCCTTGATGAAAATAATACTTTTGCCAGTAAAGTTAATCCCGAAATTGTCAAAATCCAACGGGTTACCTCTGATGCTGGTGCTAACCAACTCAGGGAAATGATTCAACAGCACGTTGCTAAAACAGGTAGTGCCAAAGGAAAAGCAATTCTTAAAGACTGGGATAACTATCTAGACAAATTCTGGCAAGTAGTCCCCCCATCCGAAGCAGACAGACCAGAAGTAGGTGTAGCAGAGTTGAAAAATCTGACTTCTGTCTAGTAATAGCTTTAGACTTCTGACCAAAGTTAGTCAATAAAGTTAGGGGCGATCGCTTTTCTCAATTGCGAGCGCTTTTTTTTAATTTTTAGTAGAATCTGGCAAATCTCTTTCAGTTTTCAACCATCTGCTTTGAGGTTTGACTAAAAACTTGAGGTAAATGGGAATCTTGCTCAAGATATACAAAGGAATGGCAAGGAGATTTTTTAGTGGTAGATCCGAACGTCCAAAACGAATCCAAGCGAGTAATACCCCAGTCATTAAAAATCCTCCTGCAACGCTAACCAAAATTGCAGGAGTAGTAGAAACCCCCGCCACAATTACTGCTAACCAGGTGACGATCTCGCTAATTATCCATGCCATGACCAATAGTGATAAAGGAGGCACGGCAATATCCAAAGCCAGTCCCAAAGCAGCAAAATTACCCGTTCTTACAAAAGCTTTAAGAAGTCGCGGAACTTCTATCAAAATCATTTCTAAATGTCCGTGTTCCCAACGCGATCGCTGACTTTCGGCAGCCCGATCTTTCATCAAACGACCGACGACAAGAGCATTTTCACAAAATACAGGAGTCGAACCAGCTAAAGCCAGATCTACGGTTAGCTGCATATCATCAGTGGTTTTGCTTCCCGCTAGAGATACTTGGCTGATTAACGACCAGGGAAATGCCATGCCCGAACCCGTAAGCAAACAGTGCCAGCCCAAACGATTTAAACCCAACAGACGCACCAAGTTTTTGACCTTGAGCGAAAACATCGAGATATTGTCCTTGAGACTGGGATTTTCTGGCTGTTCCATGAGGTAGGTAGATTGTACTGGTCTACCAGTGGCGATCGCTTTACGGGTAATATTTTCAATCGTGTTTGGTTCGAGAATGCAATCACCATCGAGGATTACCAATACTTCAGGGGGGTCATCCTTAATCCGCTGCATGGCATAATCTAGGGCGTATCCTTTCCCGCGATCGGTCTTATTTTCTCTTTCTAAGACTGTTACTCCTGTGGCTCTAGCTAATTCGGCGGTATTATCGTGACAGTTATCGGCAATGACAATAATTCGATCTCGTTCGTTTACTTGTGACTTCAATACTTTTAGTACTTCGGTGATTTGTTCGGCTTCATTATGAGCGGGAATTAAAACAGTAGTTTTTGGTCTCTCGATCTTGCTAAGCTCTCGCTCTGACTGGCGTGAAACTACAGCAGCAAAACATTCTATAAAAAAGACCGCACAGGGAATAATTAAAATTCCCCCGAATAGTAGTAAAACGACATTAACAATATTGATTAGATTCATTTTAATAACAATTTGTTTACAACTCAATGATTTTAAACGCGGACTAGATTAGCAACACTCTGGCTAAACCCTTGACAATTGTCACAGTCTAAACTATCGATGCCAGCGAGATTAGTTTCCGATCGGGTCGAAGAAAATTCATGTTAAATTTGGTGAAATAGGTCATTTAAATATCGACCGTTTAGGGCGTTTAATTAAAGTTAATCCCTATTTTCTAATCGTGCAATCGAACTGCTGTTCGATCTAGTTGATTGATATATTTTGTCATTTAAATTGTCTTAATAATCCACAAATTAAATAAATATGCTGATTTCCATTTGTGTCATTACTTTTAAGCGTCCTGAAGGTCTAAAACGTCTTTTAGATGCGATTAATCAATTGTGCTTCAATAAAATCGAGCGACCTGAAATTGAAGTAGTTGTAGTGGATAATGACACTTGCGGTACAGCGTTAAGAATTTGTGAGGAAATTAAACCAGATTTTCAATGGTCTTTAAAAACCGATGTCCAGCCAAAACGAGGCATTACTTATGCTCGCAATAAGTCCCTTAGCTTAGCTAACAGGCAAGCAGACTTTGTGGCAATTATTGATGATGATGAAGTACCAGAAGCATCCTGGCTAGAAGAATTAATCGTAGTGCAGCAAAAATACCAAGCAGATGTCGTCACAGGGCCAGTAATACCTTGTTTTCAAGCTGATGATGTACCAAGCTGGGTGATTAAAGGAGGTTTCTTTAGCGACCCTCGCTATCAAACAGGAGAACAGCGACACGTTGCTTTTACTAATAATGTAATGATTCGAGGGGAAATTATTCGTCAATATAATCCAGTATTTGACGATCGCTTTGCGATCACGGGAGGAGAAGATTCTCACTTTTTTCTCAATCTCAACAAAGCTGGTTACAAAATTGTTTGGGCCGATGAAGCAATTGTTTATGATTGGGTTCCTAAATCTAAAACTAACCTTAAGTGGATTTTGACTCGTGGTTATCGTACCTGGGGTACTCATAGCTTGGTAGAAAAAGAGCTTTATCCTTCGTTTGAAGTCCGCTCGCTCAGAATGCTTAAGGGACTGGCTTTAATTTTGATCGGCATTGTTAAGTTTATTCCCGCATCTTTGATGGGCAAAGAAGCGATCGCCAAAGCCTTGTTGTATATTTATCGCGGTGCGGGTACGTTTGCCGGTCTATTGGGTCTAGATTACCAGGAATATAAAAGCGTTCATACCGATTTGGGAGTCAGCGAACATTAAATTTTCAATTGGGCGGTCGCAACTGTTAGCATCAGTGAGTGTTTGTTCGGTAAATCTTCAACTGGGCGATCGCGATCGATATTTAGCTTGTAGCGAACAACCGTGAGGGCGAACGGCCGTTCACCCCTACTAATGACTAATGACCGTACTGAAAACTCATACCAATTCTCAAAAGTAATAAGAGACTTCGTAGGTTGGGTTAAACTAAGCGCGCAACCCAACAAAAGCTTATGGATGTTGGGTTTCGTACCTCAAACGCCACTTGCTATATGCTTGCGGTATCCCTTCGGGACAACGGAA
>JASJEI010000347.1 GCA_030064795.1 Pleurocapsa sp. MO_226.B13
GGCAATAATGTCCAAGATGACGGCTTGAACTTCAGTTTAAATTATCAATTTTAATGGCTAATTGTTATGTCACTCCCGATCTCTATTGTTATCACTAACTATAACCGCCAAAGCTATCTCAGCAGTGCTATTGAGAGCATTCTGTCCCAGACCAGACAAGATTTTGAGCTTTTAATTTGGGATGATGGTTCTACAGATAGTTCTGTCGCGATCGCCAAAGATTATGCTAAACATGATCGCAGAGTACGGGTGGTAGCAGCGACTCATCAAGGACATGTGCTATCTTTGCAAGAGGCGATCGCCGAGACTAGGGGGGCTTATATCGGCTGGGTAGACAGCGATGACTTGCTGGCTTCCACAGCACTTCAGGAGACAAGTGCCTTGTTAGATGCCCAACCAGACACAGGGTTGGTTTACACTGATTACCTAGATCTGGACGTAAACGGTCAAGTTACGGGTTATGGACACCGCTGTCAGATTCCCTACTCTCCTCAGCGACTGCTGGTGGATTTCATGACCTTCCACTTTCGGCTTGTCCGCCGCTCGGTGTTCGAGCGGGTGGGAGGCATTGACGAGTCCATTGAATATGCTGAAGACTACGATCTGTGCCTGCGACTTTCAGAAGTCACCCAAGTCCAGCGTATCAGGAAACCCCTCTACTATTACCGTCGCCACTCAGAAACTATAACCTACAGAAAACAGTTCAACCAAATCCGCGATTCCCAGAATGCGATCGCTCTGGCACTCAAGCGTCGCGGGTTAGCTGACCGCTTTAAGATCGAAGTTAATAGGGGTCGCTTCTGTTTGCGGCGGAAACAAAGCCCTATCCCAGTTTTGGCTAAAAGGGCAAGTGTATTTCTGGCAGCCTTACCCCTCGCAGCAGCCATTGGCGTGATGCCAGCACAAGCCCAGCAAATTATCCCTAATAATGACGGGACAATGACCATTGTGACCCAAGAGGGCAAACGCTTTGACATCGACGGCGGCACCCTGTCGGGAGATGGCAAAAATCTGTTTCACAGTTTTCAGGAGTTTGGTTTAGACGCCAACCAAATTGCCAACTTTCTTTCCAATCCTTCGATTAGGAACATTTTGTCCCGTATCAATGGCGGCAATCCCTCCATTATTGATGGCATGATTCAAGTCACGGGGGGCAACTCCAACCTATTTTTGATGAACCCAGCGGGCATCGTCTTTGGCTCCAATGCTAGTTTGAATGTCCCTGCTGATTTCACTGCTACCACCGCCACAGGAATTGGTTTGGATGGAGGTTGGTTTAATGCTTTTGGCTCTAATGACTATCTCAACTTGGTGGACAACCCTAATGCCTTTCAATTTGAGGAGTCCTCAGCAGGAACCATCATTAATGCTGGCAACTTGACAATAGCACCAGAACACAATCTGTCTCTGATGGGGGGGACAGTGATTAATACTGGCACCATAGAAGCTCCAGAAGGAAACATTAGCGTAACGGCAGTACCAGGAACTAATCGAGTGCAAATTAGCCAAGAGGGGCAAGTTCTCAGTTTAGAGGTTGAGTTGCCAACCACAGCGAATGGAGAGCCGCAGCCAATTCGAGTACTAGATTTACCCGCTTTGCTCACAGGACCAGCAGAAAATGTAGAGACAGGATTGAGTGCTAGTTCCGAAGGCACAGTCAAACTGAACAATTCAGACACCACTATTCCCACCGATGGAGGTACAGCGATCGCATCTGGCAATCTCGATGTCTCTGGGGAAACGGGGGGCAGCGTCAATATTTTGGGCGATAAGGTAGGAGTGATTGAAACTAATATTGATGCCTCTGGCACTAATGGTGGTGGAACTGTATTAATTGGTGGAGATTATAAAGGTCAGGGAACAGTTCCTAATGCCTCGCGCACATTTGTTAGTAAAGATTCAGTGATTAATGTCGATGGATTGCAAAATGGTGATGGAGGAAGAGCGATTGTCTGGGCAGATGAAGTTACGGGATTCTATGGCAATATTAGTGCCCGTGGTGGTACGGAAGCCGGTAATGGTGGATTTGTTGAGGTATCGGGTAAGCAAAATCTAATTTTTGATGGCACAGTCGATGTCAGTGCTAGTCAGGGAAATTGGGGAACTTTACTGCTCGACCCCGAGGATATCAACATCTCGAATGCAGCTAGTACAGGGGGAGTAGAGGATAGTCTGCAAATTATAGAGAATGGTATGCAAGGTATTATGGAAGGTGAGTTTGCTGGCACGGACATAACTATCAACGCTGGAACTCTCCAAACGCAAGCGGGTAATGTTGTTCTAGAGGCGACTGGAGACATACAGGTTCAGACTATAGAGGGCATTGACGGTGTCCTGGACTCCCCTGCAATAGTGAATTTTGTGGAGGGAGGTTCAATTACATTCACAGCAGATGGTAACTTTATCATCGATACTGGTAGTTCGATCAATACTAATGGCCGACCAATAACCATTACAGCTACCGATGTAGATCTATCTGGGTTCCTAGACGCTGGGACCGAAAATGTAACTTTCCAGCCTTCAACTCCTACTACCACCATCGGGATAGGCGATGGTGCTGCTGGTACCTTTAACTTGGACACTACAGAGTTAACAGCAAACCTGAATTCCTCGGGCACTGTAACAATTGGCAGTCCTGAGTTAACTGGTAATGTAACTATTAATAGTCTCGAGCTCAGTGGGGAGAACTACAATCTCTCAGTCCAAGGAGGACCCATTGTGGCAAATGGGTCAATTCAAACTAACGGCAACGATCTGACCCTCAATGCTGGAAATACTATAGACATCAACGTTGATATTACAACTGCGGGGGGGGCGATTGACATCAGCAGCAGTGGCACCATTGATAGTACTGAAGGCACGCTAAACTCCGGTTCTACTGAAGAGGGAGGAGCGATCACACTCTCCGCTGCTAGCGATATCAATACATCTTCCATCTTTTCTAACTTGTTTGACGATATAGGAGCCACTATTAGCACGACAGCAGGAACTATTACTCTCAACAGCAGTGGTGGTTCTATCACTACTGACTCAATAGGAGCCAATTCTGATTTAAACAGTGGAGGAGACATTACCCTTAATGCCGCTGGCGATATTATCACGCAGGTTATTCAAGCAAATAGCAACAGTTCGGACGGCGGAGTTATTAATCTCACTAGTGGCGGTGAAGTTACCACAAACTTTATAGATTCTCAAGGTTTCTCTGCATCTAGCGGCACGATCTTCATTAATGCTTTAGATAACATTACCACCGACCAACTTGATGCGCGTGGTTCTTCTGGCGGAACTATTAGCCTTAACAGCACCAACGGAAACATTAATGTGATAGGTGGTCCTTTATTTGCTTTGAGTTCGAGTGCAACTGGTAGCGGCAACGGCGGCGACATTAACCTTAATGCTGGCACTTCTATTACCATTATTGATGATGAAGGTAATCCTGGTAATCTTAACACGTCCTCTTCATCTGGTCAGGGAGGCGCGATTACTTTTTCTGCCACTAGTGACATTACAACGGGCAACATCTCCTTGGGTTCCACAACCCCTGGAGTAGGTGGCGGACAACTTACTGCTAACACTCCTGGCACCATTGATTTCAGCGCTGGACTGAATCTCAACGGAGCAGATATCAAACTGGGCGACATCACCACCCCCTCTGGCAATATCTTGCTCCCCAGTAGCCTCAACACCAGTGGTGGTAACGTATTTCTTTTTCCAAGTGGTAATTACAATTTTGCCAGTAACCTATCTACTGCTGGTGGCAACTTGAGTATCGACGGTCTTGGAACCGTCACGATTTCCACCCCCATACAGACCAGCGGCGGCATCATCAACCTTAGTGGTACAGACATTGACACAACTTCCGCCATCCTAGACTCCAGCAATCCTAGCGGCTTAGGGGGCGAGATCGCTCTCACTGCCCCCAACGGTATTATTCTTGGTGAGATTAACTCCAGTGGTAGTCCGAATGGGGGGAATATCCTGCTAGATGGGCAGGTGTTCCTCACGCAAGATGTCTCTCTTAACACTGGCTCGGGCGCAGGTGATATCACCTTCACCGACTCGATTAATGAAACTCAACAACTGAGGTTGGCAACTGGCACCGGAGCAATTGTGTTTGACGGGAATGTCGGTGATGCAACCCCCTTGACCGACCTGAGTATTACCAGTGCCGGGAACGTGGAGGTTGCTGACAGCATCACCACAGTCAATAATATTACCTTTAACAGCCCGGTGACCAAGACGGGCAACGGAACATTCAGTGCACCCACAATTACCTTCAATTCTAGTTTGACAGCAGGTGACAACTCCTTGACTCTCACGGCAGATGAGGAAATTTCCTTCGGAGGGGGAGCAAATTCGGTCACTGGCACTGGCGATCTGATTCTTCAGCCAGCAACACCCAGCCGTAATATCGCGATCGCCGGACCTGGTGGAACAGCAGATGCGTTGAATCTGTTAACAGGTAACCAAAGTGAGGCTTTGCAAAATGAGCAAAATGACTTTAACATTACCATCGGACGCGAGGACGGTAGTGGCACGATTACAGTAACTGACTCAGTCACGTTCGCAGATCCGATTACTCTCCAGACGCTATCAGGGGATATGTTTGTCAATGGCACCATTACCGGAACAGACAATGCTTCCATCACCCTGATTGGTTCTGGAGCTACTACTACTCTGAATGCCGACATTGTCACAGCAGGAGAGCCGATCGCTATCGATGACAGCGTTGTCTTAGGAACTGATGTAATTCTAGCTACTACAGCTCAAGCTCAACCGGGAGCTAATATTTTCATTGATGGAACAATAGATGGCACCACCGTAGGGACTGAAAACTTAACGCTGACTGCAGGCACTGGCATCGTCGAGTTTGGCTCGGCAGTCGGCTCTGAAACCTCTCTAGGAGAATTGGAAGTAAGCAGTGCCTCGAATCTAACCGTACCAGGGAACATTACTACCGACGGTGATATTACTTTAAATAGCCCCGTGACCATTACTGGCAATACTACTATTAATGCTGGCTCAGGGGCGATCGCAGCTAATGAAATTAATTCCAGTGGCAGTGTGGGCAACGGAGTTAATGTTACCCTTGACTCCAGCGGTGACATTCAAGTTACCTCCATTAATGCTCAAGGTGGCAGCGAAGGTCAAGGCGGTACCGTGGACATCACAACCGAAGAGGATTTCCGAGCCACGGATACTTTTACAGACCGCAATGGCATAACTGCAAGCATTTCTACCGCTGGCGGTCAAGGTGGAGGAGATATCACCATCCGGCATGGAGGAAATGGTGAAATTCCCTTTGAGGTGGGAAATGCTAGTACCAACGGCACAGAGGGTGCCATTACCAGTGGCGACTTCACAATTCTTCCTTTTAGATCCTTCCCCTTCACTTTTACAGAAGGCAATATTCAGATTATTAGCGTCGATCCACCGCCCCCTGAGCTCCCAGAACCTAAACTCCCACAAATAAAAGACCCCCCAACTGTAACTAGCTTGCTCTCAACGGAGGACGTGGAAAAAAGCTTCACTAGTACCTTTGAGGACTATTTAGGTATCAGCGGTACACCTATCAAAACCCTGGATGAAACCCAGGAAATCCTGCGCAAGATTGAAAAAGAAACTGGCAAAAAACCGGCCCTTATCTACGTTAACTTCGTACCGCAAACCGTTCTCCCCTCAGCTGCTAACGAACCAAACATCTCGGCCTTGAGAAACGATCAGCTGGAACTGATACTAGTCACTTCGGAAGGAAAACCGATTCTAAAGCGAGTGGAAGAAGCAACGCGACGGCAAGTTCGTATCAAAGCTAGGCAATTCCGTAATGCTGTCACTAACATTCAACCTGCTAATGAATATCTGCCAAATGCTAATCAGCTCTATAGTTGGCTAGTTGCTCCACTGGAGAAAGATTTAGAAGCCCAGAAAATTAAAAATCTTGTTTTCCTCATGGATGCCAAGTTGCGTTCCCTACCAGTAGCAGCACTCCATGATGGGCAAAAGTATATTGTGGAACGATACAGCGTTGGCTTGATGCCCAGTCTTTCGCTGACTGATACTCGCTACGTGGATGTGAAAGACCTGGGAGTCTTGGCAATGGGAGCCGAGGAATTCCCTAACCAAGAACCTTTACCAGCAGCAGGAGTAGAGTTGGATGTGATTGCGGGTCAGCTGTGGTCAGGTGAGTCCTTCCCCAACGAGAAATTTACGCTGAAAAATTTGCAAGATGCTCGCGAGCGCTTTGGTATCATCCACTTAGCTACCCATGCCCACTTTCTCTCTGGAAAGATCGATAACTCCTACATCCAGTTTTTTGACACTGAGCTACAACTTGACCAACTGCCGCAGTTGCGGTTGTACGATCCTCCCTTGGAATTGTTTGTCTTGAGTGCTTGTCGCACAACTTTGGGCGATCGCCAGGCAGAGTTGGGATTCGCCGGATTGGCAGCAAAAGCTGGGGTCAAGTCAGCACTAGGAAGTTTGTGGTTTGTAAGCGATGAAGGAGCACTGGGGCTAATGACAAGCTTCTACGGGAAATTAAAAGAAGAGACCATAAAAATTAAAGCGGAGGCGTTACGACAAGCGCAGCTATCCATGCTCAAAGGTAAGGTTCTACAGAAGAATGGTCAGCTGGTAACAGACATTGGCAGCTTCCCTTTACCTCCACAACTAAAACGGTCAGGAGGCAGGCAATTTACTCATCCCTACTATTGGAGTGGCTTCACACTCATCGGCAGCCCCTGGTAGAGGAGCGTATTGTTCAATTCTTTAATTCCCTAATACCAAGTTGCATTCAAAGGCGTAACTTTCAAGATGGAAATGGGGAGACAGGGAGACAAAGCGACGGGGAGAATTTCCCATCCAAAATTACCCTATCTCAGAATTACGTTTTAGAACGAGGGTGGGAATAAGACCCCTGGTGGGAATAAGTCCCCTGGTGTGAGTATCTCGCCACGACAACTCCCAGCTTCTTGGTCTACCACTTTTTCTAGTCGTTTCTCTAGTTCTTCTACCATTTCCGAATATCCCAAATCTTGATATTCAGCTATTGCCTGATTCTTTAGTTGTTCGGCTTCATCCTTTTTCCTGAGCATGAGCTTGACTCCTGCTAAGCCAGCTTTCGCTTTTGCCAATTCGTATCGATCTTGGGGAGCTGTAAACAATTCGATCGCCTTTGAGTAGAACTCTTCAGCCTTTAAGTTTAGTCCCGCTCCAGTATAAAGGTCGCCTAGCCAGCGGTAAAGCAGTGTTGTTTGCTCTACCGGTCTCTCTACCGGTCTCTCGCCCAAATCTTTTAGTTTGTTAATGGCATCTGTTATCAGATATTTATTGCTATAGAGTGCTGTTAGGGCAAGTTCTTCGTCCTCATATTTCAAATCTTCTTTTTCGATTGCCTCCTCTTTATCCTTAACATCATCAACATGATTTTGATTGAGAAACTGGAAGCCTAAATTAGCTCCACTATCCTTGCAAGAGGAAATACCGTTGTCAGTCTCAACAGTCAGTAAATAAGGAACTCCCACCTCTAGAGGGGGTTTGTTTTTAGGATAATCCATCTCAGTTGAGCTGACTTTATCCGACCACTCTAATATCTCTCCGTCTAAGAACAAACTCACAGTATAGCGGTTTACTCCTTCCACCCCATTCCAGCTAAAAGTCGGCTTATCATTGAGCAAATAAGTCATGCGGGGACTTAAGATGTAGGGAATCTGCCTCTCGCTCCCGCCGCCCAGAGGGCTGATCTTCACGGGTCGAAATCGGCCATGATCTGGTATGGGGCAGATAGAATTTAGACCGGAACTCACACCAGGCATAAGTTCCTCGACATTTGAGTCATCACAAAGAACCCTAACTGTTGCCTCTAGAGCTGGCTTCAACATATCCCCATAATCAAGACTTTCCCCAACATTCGTTGGGCGGTAGTAATTAGAATTTTTGCTTTTGAGCTCCACTCGACCCCTAGCCTGAATAATCAGAGGCGCGGACTTAACAGAAGCAGCTCCAACTAAATTGGCAAATGTCAGAGCAAAAGCGATTGCAATAGCTATTCTAGGTTTCATGATTCACATCCCTCTACTTGCGGAATTTTCCCACGCTCTCGTTCCTGGGCCATAAAAATCCATTCATCTTCTTCAGGCTTTTCAGGAGACGCATATTGTCGGCAATTTTCCCATTCCTCCCGTGCCTGCTGGGTATTACATTGCTGTTCTAGTACTTGCGCCAGTAGGCAATGGCCAGAAGCCTTCTGCTGTCGTGCAAGGTCTTGCTCCTTCTTAGATGTCAATTTGTCTTGATATAACTTTGCGTACCTAATCGCTTTTTTGAGTTGCCACTTTGCTGCGTCCAAGTGCTTCTGTTCCAACCGCACCCACCCCAGATTTTTATATAGAAAATACTTTTCTTTTGCACCCAGCTCAGGCTTTAGAGTCTTGTTGTTCTTAAGCTGGTTCAATAGGGAAGCAGCAGTAGCATAGTTCTCTTCGAGAATATACAAGCGAGCTAAGTTGTTATAAGAAGCAGCGCGGATATTCTTGTCTTCAGCACTCTCCTTGACATTACTCTTCACAGCAATCTGATACTGATATTCAGTGCGAGCACTCTTAAAATCTAGTAGCTTTTCGTACACTAAGCCGAGATAGTGATGAGCTTTTACATTATTAGGATGAATTGTTAACACCACTTTGAAATTGAACTCAGCACTGCCCAAGTGACCAGCCTTGTAGTTTTCTTCTCCGCGCTTTAAACAGTACTGAGGCAAAGCCAATTGAATTACCAAAACAAAAAGCAACGCTGCGACAAAAAACCTAAAATTTCGTCTGCCTAGGTTCCACTTTACGGCTATCCACGGTATCGATATAATCGATAAAACAATTGGCAAAACATTTAGTATATTAGGTCTCCCCCCAAAAAAAAGCGTAAGAATTTTCACGCCCAAGATAAGAGCAAATATAAGAAGTAAAAAAAACAGCACATCCAAAAAACGATCCAAAAAAACATCAGATTTTGGTTTCATGAACCACCACCAAGCTTCTGCTGGAGGATTCAAACTAGCACGCGAATCAGCTATGTTAACATGGGCGATGTGCTTAGCCTGCTTCTTCAGGTCGCTATCCAGCTCCTGAATCCTCTTAAGCAGCCGAGTTCGAGGTGAGAAACCGAAAATCAGATATGAGGAACCGAAAATCTTTTGCATACTGCTAGGAAGGTTCAATGCTTTCACCCTTGCGTCGAACTCAGCTCCAGTCGATTCCTGAGTTTTGTCATTCAGAGCCTTGTGAACTTCATCACGAGCATTCAGGACATACAAGACCTCTTCTTCTGATGGATGCGTGCCTGCGTTTTTGAGGACAGTTAACGCAACTTCATAGCTGTCCACCACATCTTCTATCCTAGAATTATTCATTACATATTACGCTTCTTTGGAACTGAAAAGCTTTTGTAGGAGCTTTGATCTGATGTCCAAAATGCTTATGTATAGAGACTCTAATTCTGCTTTATTTTTTCTGGATAAACAGACAGGTTTTCAACAAAAAGATATGGGCATCATCTAGTTTTTTTTGGTAAAGACACGATAAACGTATCCAATTTAATTGTCTCTTGTGTTAAGAGAATGCAAATAACAAAATAAAAAAAATTAACTTAACGTAAATTCGGAATAAGCTGAACCTTTCATTCTTCTTTGGCTTAAAATACTATTCCTCTATAAAATCAGTGGCTAAATTGTCTTAACCAGAATCCCTTAGCGGGACTTAGACAAAAAAAACAAGCAAACAGCTTCAAACCCAAGTAGGACAATGGATATACACCAAGCAGCAAAAAATCGCTGAAACCCAAGTATATCAAGAAAACAAATAAATTCGAGTAAAAATAATACTATGTATGGGTTTGAGGCTGTTTTTGACTAACAAATGTCTAAGTCCCGCTACCCAATTACCCAATTACCCATATACCTAACAACCCAGCTACCCAGCTATCTATAAATAAAGTCAGTTAAAATCAGAAACAATACCCAGAAAGACTTTCAGCTCCAATACTTGCCTACTTTGATATCGACAACCACTGGCACAGGGTTAAGTAGTATTTGTCCCGCCTCAATCATCACTGATTGCAAAACTCGAGCCGTATATTCAGCTAAATTTTCTCTAACTTCAATCACTAACTGATCGTATGCCGTAAGCACTAGATGAGCATCTAACTTTTGCTGGGTACATTGTCTGTGCCAGTTAAAAATAGCTTGCTTTAAAATGTCAGCACAGTCAGCCTGAATTGAATAGTTGATAATCTGGTTTAACTTGGGTTTCTTCTGTGACCAAATATTGACTCTACCTAAACTAGATTCGGCCTGTTGCTGTCCCTGCTGCCAGCTAAGACGGCATTTTTGATGATAGTCCTCAATCTCAGGATACAGGTCAAAGAACATTGCTCTTAACTCCTTTGAACGTTCTAAAGTGAGATAGGTGTTAAACTTCTGGGCAGCATTAAGGCGAAAGTTCTCTGCTCCCATGCCGTAGATTAAACCTAGATTTAAAATCTTGCCTAACTTGCGCTGCTGTGGGATCAGATCTTCAATCTCACAGTCATAGATATAAGATGCGGTTAAAGCATGAATATCTTCCCCCCGTTGAAATGCTTCAATGAGAGTAGGGACATTCATAGTCTTAGCTGCTAACCTCAGCTCAATTTGAGAATAGTCCGCATCAACTAGTAGATAACCCGCTTCTGCTCCAAAACAGTTCCGAATCTTGGGATTCTTTGGTACATTGCTCAAATTTGGTTCGTGGCAGCTGGTTCGTCCTGTCCTTGTCCCAATTTGCCACCAGTTACCCCTTAACCTATTATCTGCCTCGATATGTGACTCAAACCCTTTGAGAAAAGTATTGATAGTTGTGTTTAAACTGCGGTACTTTAGTATCTTTGCCATAATCGGATAGTCTTTTGCCAGATCGATCAAAACATTACTATTGGTAGACTTTATATCTACCTGGTAATTTTGAAGACTATCGAGTAGCTGTTTAGAAGAAGCAATGTTGAAACTACGTCCTAGCTCTTGATAAATCTCTCGAGCTAAGCGATCGCGTTGCTGTTCGTAATCTTGTCTCACCTGATGCCATCGTTTGAGGTCTAGATAAATTCCTCGGCTTTGCATCTTAGCCAATGGAATCAGACAAGAATATTCAAGGATAGCTATCTGCGTAAGACTTGCTAATTCTAATTGGTGTTGCAGTTGAGGTAATATCTTAGCCAGAATTCCCGCATCATTAGCTGCATACTGTAACTGGGCCTGAGATAGTCTGCCACCCCAATTAGAATTTTGTTCTACTTTATCTAGTCTGAGGTTGAGTAGTTCATTGACCATAAACTGTAAACTAGCCTGTCTGGTTGCTCCAGCTTTTAAGATTTCAAACCCGAGCATGGTACACATAACTGGCTCATTAACTTCAATCCCTTCTGCCTCTAGCATCAAGATATCAAACTTGAGATTGTGTCCCACCTTTAAGATCTGAGAATTAGCCAATAGTCTTTGTAAGCTAGTTCTATCGCTAATTTGAGACAGCTCTACGATTAATACAGGTGCGTCCTCGCTGTAGGCTAACTGCACAGTTTTAACCATGCCAGGAGCAGGAGTCAGCCCTTTGGTTTCAGTGTCTAAGGTGACAAAGCAGCTTTCTTGTTCTATTTTTGTTACCCACCTATCTAATTCTCGATCGCGATCGATTACCAAATAATCGAAGTTATGTTCTTTGCGCCGACCTAATCGAGTCAGTAAAATTATGCTTTGCTCTTTACTATAAAAACTAAATCTTTGGTCTGTCATTGCGCCCAATCTAATTACCATATATTTCTTGTCAAGACATGGCAATAAAAGCTCTTAGCCATTAGCTTTTAGCTATCAGATAATCTCAAATTAATCCTAGTACTTTCGGTCGGATTATCTGTAGGTCAAGTGTAATCAAACAGGTCTAAATATCAACCCAAGATAAGCTAAATCATAATGCGATCGAGCCTGGTTAGTCGCTATCTTTGGGATGCAAATAGCTGCAAACATATTTCTGCCATGTCCCGAAATCTAATTAATAAAAAAATATTTCTGATGCTGATGGCGACAGCCATGTTAATAAGTGCCTGGGTGCTTCCTACCTGGTTGCGACAATTCCAGCTGATTAAGGGACTTTTTACTTAGGGTATTGCTGAATCGGAGCATGAAAGTTACTCAACTACAAAAGTAAATTAATTTGAGTAGAATTCCTTGAAAACTAAAAGCTAAGAGCTAAAAGCTAAGAGCTAAGAGCTACAAACCAAAAAATTTTATACGTCATACCTGAAATCAGAAACGCCTTTACTTAGAATCATGACCGACCACTTTTCAAAACCGACTTTAACCGCACGAGCAACCCAGGCGACCACCGTGGCCACTCCTCAACCTCAGCTCAAGCTCTGGGAAACAGAACTCTTTCAACTCTCAGCTATGGGTGCAGTCGTGGCATTCTTGATGTTATGGGCTTCCCTTAGCAAAAGACAGCCTAAACTAACCACGGCTCGGATGGCTAATCGTTGGGATAAACTTAATGCCACTAAGCTAGCGTTCAAATGTATGCAGGCTACAGCTAAGGGCGTGCCATACCCTAGTGCTATGTGGTGTGGCACGCCTCAATACAAGTACAAATTCTTAGGTGTCAAATGGGCATCTAAGTTACAGACCATACTACACAACACGATGCCTACCATGTGGCTACCCGATATTGGTCGGGGAACGTTGGTTCTTGGCGCACCTGGTTCGGGTAAAACCTTTTCTACCATTGACCGTATGCTTGAGTCCGCTTTTGCCCAAGGCTTTAGTGTCTTACTCTACGACAAGAAGGGCGACCAGATGAAGCTACATACTTCTTTGGCATCTCGCTATGGCTATACCGTAGATGTCTTTGCCCCTGGAGGAGTAGGGCTGGAAAAAGATGAAGACCCGAATACGCCTGGTGGGGATTATACCTGTGTCATTAACCCTCTAGACTTCATGAAAGATCCCCGTGATGCTACTACTGCTGGTGAACTAGCCAAGATTTTTATCGACTCTCAAGGAAGAGGTGATGGTAAGAATGATTTCTTCTCTCAAACAGGAGTCATGTTGGCCAAGGGTCTGATGCAGCTAGCCAAATTCAGCATCTATCCAGATTTGCCAATGGTCTATGCCATTACCCAGTTACCTAACCTAGTCAAACGCCTAGATTGGGCAGTTCGACGGAATGATGACAAAAAGCTTGACCCTTGGATTGCGGCTACTATTTCCAACTTCCTCTCCTCTAAAGAATCAGAAAAAACCGCAGCTTCAATTAAGACTACCGCTGAGATTACCTTTAGTGGATTTATTCAAAACGACCTTTTATCCTGCATGATTGGTAGAAGTACTATTCCCCTCTATCTCAAGCCCAAGCAACTATTAGTCATGAAGTTAGATGACCGTAGGCGATCGGCGATCGCTCCTTTAATTACGATGTGTATGCACTTGAGCATAGTAGAAAACCTATCCCAAAAGCGAACCAATCCTTTTGTGTACTGTATTGATGAAGCTCCTAGTCTTGGAGTATTTGCCAAATTAAGCGAATTTATTAACGAGTACCGCTCCAACGGTGGCGTTCCTATTATCGGAGCGCAAAGCTTAAATCAGTTTTATGAGCTATACGGAGACAAACGAGGTAAGGCTCTAGTCTCTGGTCTTTATACTCATATTCTCTTCGGACCCAATGATTCGGGTACCGCAGAGGAATACAGTAAAAAGTTTGGCAATCAAACCATTACCACTACCTCCGTATCCCGTTCCTATGGAAAAAGTGGAGCTTCCACTTCAACCAGTAAACAGATTCATCAAGTCCCCCTCATCAGTGTCGATCGGATTGAAAGATTTCCTCAAGGTAAAGCTATTATTGCCAACCCTGGCTATGGAGATAAGAACGATACTAAAAGACCGATTATGGGTAGCATTGGCGTACCTTTAGAAGATATTAAACGAGAAAATGAAGCCCAAGAAGTGATTTGGAAGCAGAAGATTCGTCCTGCTCTAGCAGCAAGAATGATCGAGATTAAAGAGCAACAGCAACGAGCTGATTGTATAGATCTCAGCAAACTTAATGCCAAAGATAAGCAAGACTGGACGACCGAACAGTTAGAGTTGAGATTGGCTGCTGCTGAAGAATTACTGCCCATGCCTCCAAGTGAAAGTCAATCTTAAAATCGCTGAATTCATTACCCACAGGCTCTTTTAAAAATATACACGATACCCAGTTACCCAGGTTTATATTTTACTTTACTCCTGGTATTCAAGCTTTTAGGATACCCAGGTATCTTGGTTTATATAAACAAACATTACAAGTAACCCAGATACCAAACTAACTTGCTATCTTAGATACCGTAAACCCGACTAGCAAGTTATTAAAATGAAAAGTGCTAGACAGATCATCACTGTTACTGGGTATAAAGGGGGAGTTGCCAAAAGTACTACAGCTATTCATTTGGCTGATTATTTAAGCGATTTTGGTCCAACTTTGATAGTTGATTGCGACCAAAACCGTACTGCCTTGTCCCGATATCAGAAAAACCTGCAAACAAATGATAAAAAGCTTCCATTCATGGTGGTTCCCGAAAAAGCGGCGGCGATGCACGTAGCAGATTACAAATACATCGTCATCGATACCCCTGCCAGACCCAATACCGATGACCTAAAAGATTTGGCAGCAGGAGCAAACCTTTTAATCCTGCCTACTCAGCCAAATTCAGATAGTTTTGAGCCGATGATGGAAACGGCAAAAGATATGGGAAATGCTCCATATAAATTTTTAATCTGTATTGTTCCTCCTTATCCCAGTACTAGTGGCAAAGAAATGCAGCAGGCATTAATAGAAGCCGAGCTGCCAGTTTTTAATCAGACTATTCGCCGAGCTGTAGGCTTTCAAAAAGCAGGAGATAAGAGTACAACTGTTCGATATTTGACTGGTGAGAAAAAGCTTTGGCAAGATTACAAAGCTGTCGGTCAAGAAGTTATTAGTTTTCTAAAAGATAAATAATGAGCATTAAAGATATCATCTCAAAAGCCAAGTCCAGCGATTACAACCCAGACACCTCAGAACCCGATTCACAAGATACCCAGGAAACCAGTAACCTAGTTACCCAGCTACCTGAAAATGTAGATACCCAGCAACCTAAAAAATCAAGTAAGAAAAAAAAGACCAAGAAGACTCTTAACCTAGAAGTACCAGCTATAGTCGGTAATTTTTGGATGGGCAAAATTAAAACAGATGGCGGTACTTTTAAAAAGATCGTCATCGATCTACTAGTCAGGAAATACGGTCTCCCAGAAGGTTTTACCAAAGAAGACCTTTAAACCCATTAACCCTAGTTTCTGAGTACCCAGTAAGCTGGGTTTCCAGATATATAAATTTCTGAGTATCCAGTAACCCAGTAAAGTCAAACTGTTTTAAGAATAAAATATTTACTTGAGGTTGCCAAAAAGCATGGGCACAATATCTAAAAAATGAGTATTTTGTGGCTCAAGGAGAGCTAAAGAGCGACTGTCAATCTGATAATTTCCCGATTGATATTGAGCAAGCATCCAGGTCATAAAATCTTTCAAGGAAGGAGCAAGCACAAACTTGTTATTCTCATCCGTGCCAAAATTGATAACTTGACCCATTACCCCAGCGACTCCAGGGTCTAAATCGATTCCTAAATGATTACCAGCTCCATCATGGGTAAAAGGAATCCATTGGAGGTTAATATAGGTTGGTTTAATTGCATCATGGGGATATGATTCTCCTGTAATCTCCGTGGCAAAATCCTCTTCTGCTAGTTCTTGCCAAGCCATCCATTGATCGTAGATGTCACTGGTACTCAGAAAAGGTAAGCCACAAAATAACCCAGTAGTCTCGCCTTTTTGTCCGTTATGCCGTCGGTAGCAATCCTTTACATCTTCTGGCAGTTGACAATTCAAGCTATTTTCTAATTCAATAATCTCCCCATCGTCACATCCAGAATTGAGGTCGGCTAGAACTTCTGGAAGATTCTGACCCAGCCAATTTTCTATGGTAAACCAGAGTTGTTCCATTAAAACTTGATTGATTTAGGTTTGAGCGAGTTAACCTTTTGCTCTTAAATTTAACTTACAATCCTTCAATCAATAAAGACCAGAAACTTTTTCCAGGCATACTTCCACTACCCCAAGCACTTCCCGAACCATAAATCGGTACGAAAGTAATCGATAAACAAGTAAGTAAGACCGCTATTAATAATAATGCTCTGAGCCAACCCTGCTCAAAATAGCAAATACCAATACTCAACAGCTTGGCGAGGTAAGATAACAACCAACTATATATCGCTGCATTCAGCAGAATTATCAGTCCCAAAGGCGGTGCTGTTACGAGTAAAATCAAACCCCAAATCGCCGTCCCAATGTTCGGAAAAATTAAAATCAGGATGAACGCAAACATATAAGTGGGCAGCCATAAATTGAAGCAGATCCACAGCGTCAACCAGATCGTTTTTTGATTTAAAAGTAAAAATTTCAAGACGACAAATCCTCTCTACTGATTACTGATTGTTAATTTCTGACTATAGCTGTGACTTGCGATATATTGTTCAGCTTATCCAATATTCTTCAAGCACTTGCATCCCATAGTCTTGATAATCAGAATCTTCATCTCTCTGCCAAGATCTCCAAAAACTGAACGATAACTTCCTCCTGCTCTGGGGTTATTAAGGAAAATCTCGATGGTTCTCTGTCAGGAGGACGCAGTGAAAATAACGTTGCTTCAACTGCAAGAACAGACTCAATGGGTGAATCTTTGGTAGCATTTCGCAGAGAGTAGTTAATCAAAAATGGTAAATAATAGTGCCAAGAAACGGGATCTAGATGAGGAAGCCCCCAATATGCGAACTGCTGCAAATATTCATCAGTAGGTTGGTCTAATTGTTCATCATATTCTGGAGGCAAATCGTAGCTATCTACTGCATTACCTCCACGAAGGGTCATCGGTGGTGTTTTAACTGTTGCTCCATCAAAGACCGTGTTAACCAGTTCGATTAGATCGAGGTTCATTTCTAATTATCGGAAGTAAAAATAATTTAAACCATTCGCGATCGCCCCAGAGCTCACGCGACAAGTTACACGATCGCGATCGCGTGAATGTTATCACCTATTTGGCATTTTAGAGCTCTCTACGTTCAAGCACCTGGACTTTAAAACACTTAAAAGAAAGTGCGACCCCAAATGCTTGCTCGAAACGTACGGAAATCCATGGTGGTAGAGGCTCGCCATCAGGGCGATTACCTCTAGCAACATATTCGAAATTTAGGTCATAGACGGCATTTTGATGATTGAATTCTTCCATTCGTATTTCGTCGCAATCATGGAATTTCAACACGGCAATATATGGATCTTTTAGCGCACATAATTCGAACGATGCTACTATAACTGGGCCTATCCATACATTATCGTCTGGCCTTACGTCTCCTCTCCACATATTTAAATTATGGACTTCTGCATCATGAAAATTGGGCCATTCTCCATTATCGAGAATTAATTCACTATTTTCGATCTCACGAATTGGGTCAAATTTAGTCATGGCGCAGAGCTGAAAAAGAGCTTTATTAACGTTAAGTTCCCCGACACGAAATCATTCGCGTCCGATGGAACGGCTGGTTAGCTAAATTTTAATTTTTAAGTTCTACTCTGATAGCCATGTTTCTGCCTCTTCTTTCCGATCTCGCTCGAAAGCTTTAATTTCAAGACCTGGAATTAACATGCCTTCAAATTCACTTACTTTTTTGAGCCAATTCTTGTCAGTCAAAACTGCTGCACGCTCAAATTTCTTGAGCAACCCAAACATTGATGGCAATCGCGAAAACTCAATTGCTATTGCACCCAATGATGGAAGGTGAAAGTCAATAACATCATACAACATCTTTCCATTTTCAATTTCTTTGGACTTGTTAACAAGTTCATCTAAAGCAATCTCCATTTCCTCGGAGTTTAATTTTCCACTCAACTCAATATCTAAACGATTCATTCCTTTATTCGTTACTTTAAACATGTTCGAAAATTAGCTCTAAATTACTTATTTGTGACAACCGAAATCCAAGTCAAAATTAAGGCAAAACTATTTCTAAAATTGGTACTCATTCATCCTCTTCAACACCTTGGATTTGATTCTTCTGGTCTTTGGGAATGAGTTCGACTAAACTTTCAGCCATCTGTTCGATTAAGTCATATTGACTAAAGCTTTCATCCCCCGCAAAATGCTGAGATGCTTCGATATTTCTCAGGGTTAAAGCCAATTGTAATCTACTCAAGTCCAGCGTTCCTTCTCGATAAAAATCTAAGGGAATTTCTTCAATTTCGGGCATCTTTTCTTTAAATTTAGCTTCTAGATACTCAAGTCCAGCCTTAAGACTTTCTTCTTCATTTGACTGCAATCCTCAGTTTAGTAGCTTGAGCCGCTCTGGGGTTGATACGCTTTTCAAAAAAGTCGATCGCTTTAATAGCTCGGTCAAATGAGCGAACTTCTAACAATAATTCCCCCTCTCCTCGCCAAAAGAAATCGCCAAGAACGATCAGCTTGGCTTCTTTAGGAATTTTGGAGTAGGACAGCTCAAATCTCAGTTTTTTGGCTTCGTGTTCGTAAATCCAACGCCAACGGTTGAGAGCTTGTTCAAAATAGACGCAGCGGAGTTTTTTAAAGACTCCTAAAACTGTCTTGGGCTTGATAACTTGATAGTAAATCCTGACAGGTTGGCTGGGCTCACCCGTATAGGTACTAATCAAGATTTTTTCTTCTTTCATCGCTTGATTTAATCAATAGACAGTGGCAAGATTTTTAAACTCATGCCCCCTGTTCGCAGGTATAATACCTCCAAATATCTCTGCCAAGTTCCCAGAGAGTTCCGCTCGGAGAACTCCCAAAATTAATTTTATCTAGAATTAGGTTCGTTGCCTTACATCAATAATTGATTAATTTAAGAACAGCTTTTAGTTCTCTTCATCCCAATCAATGTATTGTGGAGGGCTTGCGCCTGTCCGTTTGCTAATGATTGGATACCGCTTTTTGGGTGTCGCCTTCACTATGTCTATCACATTGATTTGATGCCTCCAATCATCACCAAAATCAAACCAGTAACCAAAAGCCTGTTCTAGTTGTAAATTCAGCGAACCGATTTTCGTCCGTGCCACATCGCCTGCATATTGACCCTCTTCAAGTTCATTCATGAATGACATAGATAATACATAACGTTTAGCTTTTGGATCGTATGGACCGCTGCCTCCAATCTGAAATTCATACATGTGTTCCTCTTCTCGCTCAAAGGCTTTAAAGATAGCATGATGAAGAGTTTCTAATGTTTGCTCGGAGCGAATTTCGATCGTTCGAGAAACAACTGGATTCTGTTCGACAAACGTTTCTGTTATGGGACCGTCAGTAAGAAAGACCTCTAAAACATAAACTCGACCGTTCTTTAAATCCCCTTCATTTGCTTCTGCTTCGATTTGTTGAGTTGCTTCAGATTCAAATTCTCGCTCGTCAGGAATATAGGGAATGATTCCTTGAAGAAATGCTTGTTCTTGTACCTCACGGGGGGCATTGCGAATATCCATGATGAAACCATTGACGGATACCATCCAGATGAGAGGATTATCATCAATTCTACTTGGCAAACACCAGTCGGGACTCATTTGAGACATTTTCATCATGTCGCGAATCTGTTTCGATTTACCCTGTCCCGTACTCTGTCCCACTCCAAAATGTTTGTAGAGTTCCGTCGCTTTAATATAGGGAGCTTGAGAAGAGTCATAAAGAAAATTGACCCAACCAATAGCGTGGACGATACCACAAGCCCAAGTTTTGGCTTTTCCTCTCATCAAGGGAGAAGGGCGTTTGCGACACAGGGCAGCCGTCAGCTTTCGTGACATCTCTGCATATTCGGTGTTGAGATAAGTCGAGCAGAAAGCATCAGTCAGGGCAGTAATTTCTTCAAATTTAGACTGCATCTGCTTTGGTACTTTATCCCCTGTCGATTTGGTCATGACTTCAAGTAGATTACGTTTTCAATTCCCCTTCTACATCTTTTAACGTATCATCTAAATAACATCTTGTTTAACAGAGGACAAGGCTGCGCTCTTGGGGGTAAACAAACAGAATAAGTAGTCATTTTTGATAATTACTACGTCGTTTTTACATTGAAATTGAGGAAGAGGTCAAGTCCGATATTCTCCAACTGAGCTAATGATGGATGAGTTTTTTGGTTATTGGGATGGCTGGTTTCTGGAAAATTGTACTCGATTGACTAATCGAGCTAAAAATTCTCTTTGTCCTTTGACGATTTTTTTCTGCGCGATATCTAGAGAAAACCATTCTCCTCTGTCAACTTCAGGATATTCTTCAATGTTGCCTGATTTTCTGGGCCACTCCAATTTAAATGTATTACTTTTTAATCGGGAAAGATCGAAGTCGTCCTCAATAGACCATGCATGAACGATCTTTTTACTGGGCTGTCTTAATTGCCCAAGCTCGATAAACTCTCCTTCAACAACAAAACCAGTTTCTTCCCTAAACTCTCTTTTCGCCGCCTCAAGAGGATTTTCGCTTTCATCAAAAATCCCTTTCGGAATTGACCAAGCCCCTAAATCTTTTCCCGACCAAAATGGCCCCCCTGGATGAACCAATAAAACTTGTAAATCATTATTATGATATCGATAGACAAGTATACCTGCGCTGTGAACACTCATCGTAATTTTGCCTCTAACTACCACTCCCTTGGTGTCAAATGCGAGCTTGTCAATAGAGAGAAAGTTCGTGTTTTCTCACTTCATCCTTTGAGGTGCAATATAGTTTGAGTTTTATTCTCATCCACAATTTCTAGAGCGACTACTTTGCCATTTCGATCTAATGCTTCCCAAACGGTCTTAGGAGCATGAATAGTGTGGGCATAGGTTACTTCCTCCCCTCCCGTGGAAATCGTCAAGTCGTTATCTCTATTGACTGAATCGTAGACTAGCGACCATAAAGGAGCATTCTGGAGCGGGATTTGGTCACCACGTTCGGGATCGACTATTTCCAACTTAATCAGCCGACCTCTATTGCCATTGGTAAATTGGTCGAAAAACTCGACCCATCGTTCTGGGTCAATTTGTTTGTTGCTCATTTACTTATCCTTTCTAACGAACTGCTCGTTATAGTTTTTGAATTGGGAATTGATTGACTTTGTTACTGAGATTAGAGCTAAAATTTGAGGAACTTATGAGGAAAAATCAACCTGTCCCAACCCAGGGCAATCGTATATGACTGACGCTAACAGCGATCGCCTTCCAAGATTATTCTATTTGAGAACCCGACGTGAATAAAATTACTGTGGAATAGGATATCCAGTTAACAAGAAACCTGGGTTACTGGGCAACCGTAAATCAAGAAATCAAGTTACCTAGTAAGATATTTTTCTGGTTTTATCAAAGTAGTCTCGTTTTAAACTGAGCCTCGAGTCAATCTCTAAAACCTTTGCCACACAAAATTTTAAGTTTGAGACTGACAATCAAGTGTGACCCTTTGCAGGAACTACATCCGCCTGGATTTTTGAACTAGGGGCTCAATCCCAGTAATAACCAATGGTGTTTCTAAAGAGTTAAGTTGAGTTTTCGTTTGGGCTAGTTCTCTGTGTTCTTCCGATGAGGTTAACGTAAGTTCTGTCTTTTTTTGACCGAGCCACGTCTTGATAGGCTTCGTAATCAATCTGCCCATAATAGAGGGTGGCATCTCTTTCGCTAAGTTTCCGTTTCACGATTGAATCCCTCCTTTTTTTGTCTTTACACTACCTTTGATAACACTCTCTTGATCTCCTCACCCTTCCTATCTATCTCTAAGATAAAATATCCTCTCAGCCGTAGAGTAACTTCGTGAAGTTTTCTTAATTTGTCGTCTAATCAACAGAATTTAATTCAACAATTTAATCAGGTTTTGAGCTATTTTTTCTTGAAGCTTGTAGTAATTTGGCACTCTTTTTTGCCAGGGCTGTCCTTGCCATTGAGTAAATCAGTCATGGGTTATGCTCCAGAAAGCATCCCTCACCGTGTTGGCTTTAATTCGCTACATTGCCTTGAATCTACTTTCCAAGCAAACTTCAGCCAAAATAGGAAAAAAACTAAACGCTCAAAAGCTGGATAGGACAACATTTATTTGACTAAAGTTTTGACTGGATGAGTATGCGTTTGCCCCGATCTATGGCTTGACTGGATTTACATTGGTAGTTGCTACACTTATAAGTAAGCACTCAGGTTTAAGTTATGAACCACAGAGATTTGCCTAGAGTCCTAGTGGCAGGTGGGACTGGATATATCGGCGGTGGTGTCTTGGAAGTTCTACAGCAGCAGGGCTTTTGGGTGCGAGC
>JASJEI010000348.1 GCA_030064795.1 Pleurocapsa sp. MO_226.B13
ATCTCACCACTAACTACTGACAAAAATACGCGGTTTGGGCGACTTATCCGACCATCCCAATCGCGATCGGGGGCGAACCCCGTCGCCTCTGTAAAACTAATCTTTGAGGCTCTATATCTGTATACCTGAAGAAATACCTGAATTTCTCCCCTGTTTTTGCTCGCTCTCAATAGAGATAATACTGGTAGATTTTCAATCGCGGTGGCGATCGCCTTTGACTAAACTTCGACTTTTGTGTTTTAGAAAAACATTTAGTAGCTTAACAAACTGACAAAATTTATTATCATGCTATTTCCTAACCACAAAACCAACCAAACAGCATCAAACAGACGAAAAAAACCAAAGCAGGGCTGGTATTTTGTAATGTTTGCCAAAGACCTGCTCGATAATTCTCCTTACAGATTTAGTTTATATAATGAGCCTTTTGTTTTGTATCGAGAGCGAGATGGCAAGTTAGTTTGTTATTTGCTCTCACTGCATCAAAAAGCCAAGTTTGCCAACAATGCCTGTATAAAATCTTTTCTAGTTGTAGAAAAACAAGGAATAATTTGGTTGTGGCGTGGTCAGAGTGAATTAGCCGATGAGCGACTAATTACGGTCATGAACGGTTCGGGACAGCCAGTCAAATATGATGATGAGACAAGGGAGAAATAGCAACAAAATTTCCTCAAGCGATCGCTCCAAAATAACAAATTAGAGAAGAGGTCAAGCAATATGAGTAAAAAAGTTGTAATTGTTGGTGCAGGTGCAAGTGGTTTGCTTCTGGCTCACTATTTATTAATTCGCGATCGCAACTATCAAATAGACATTTACGAACGTCGCAACGATCCCAGAACTACATCGCTTTCTAAATCGCGCACTTTTCCCATTGCTCTAAACGATCGAGGGATAAATGCCATAAAACAAATCCCCAAGCTAGAAGAAGCTATTACCGCTGTTAGCGTCGAGATGTGGGGCAGTATTATTCACGAGCGTAGTGGCAAACAGAGAACTATCCCTAGAAAAAAACCCCTAACTACTCTCGATCGCACTGAAGTAATCAAAGTCTTATTAGATACCCTAGAACAAAAGTACGATCGGACTCGCCTCAATATCCACTTTCAACATTCCTGTATCCAGGTAGATTTAGCAGCAAAAGAAGCCTATTTTTCTCCCGCTTCAGCAGAATCAGAATTTGCGGTGGCTTATGACTTAATTGTCGGAGCAGATGGAGCGCGATCGACAGTGAGAAAATCTTTTTTAGATACCAAGTTGTTTGAATTAGAACAAAAGTATATAAATAACGACTACAAATCAATTTTTCTGCCCTCTGGAGTCGATGAAAAGTCTAATATTGCCCTAGAGCGCGATCGCATCCATTCCTGGAGATTAGATGATGGTACGGTTGTCTTGCT
The DNA here is from genome assembly GCA_030064795.1 of Pleurocapsa sp. MO_226.B13. The sequence goes on from JASJEI010000348.1 coordinate 1,395, forward strand.
ATTGAACCAGTTTGACGGCAGGATGAGCGGGGTCATTCATTTCCCTAGAAAGAATAATCAAATCACTAAGTTGAAGAGCGAAGCAGAGGTTGCACAATTTTTCGAGCAAAACTTCCCCAAACTAGGACAATTGATCCCTAAATCGGAAGTAGCAGCTTTTTTAACCAGACCAGTTGCCACTACTTTAACTATTCGCTGTAACCGCTATCATTATGGCAATAGTGCTTTATTGATTGGTGATGCTGCCCATGCTGTATCCCCATCACTCGGTCAAGGTTGCAATTCCGCTCTTGAAGATGCATTTATCTTCAATCAGCTTTTGGATGAATCTGACGATGATTTAACCCAGGCATTAAAACGGTTTACAGAGGTACGTTTGGCTGATGCCCATGCTGTAGTCGAGCTTAGTGACAATACTCTTCCCTTTGCTAAATCTTTGTTTGTTGAGTTTATCTTGAGACAGCGGTTGGCTGGAGTTCTCCATCGGTTTTTTCCCCAACGTTTTTTACCACCATTATTTGAGGCATTAAATGATACCTCAATTTCCTATTCTAAAATTTGGCGAGAATATCAAAGCTGGTGTAATAAAGTCAAAAAATCGAAACAAGAGTTTGTCGATGCTCTATAGCTTTGATGAGATTTGACCAACGGTCAAGAGCGCAAAGGCGATTCGGTTTGCAAGGGGTGAACGAAATTTTGCGTGGGATTTATAGCTAAGTATCCACAAAATTACCTTACTGTAGGGCTTTGAGCTTTTTTGACTACTGTTCCCCACACCTTTTTTCGCTCACCCGTTTGCAAGGGGCGTAGAAATGAGGTCTCCTCATCGGTTTATACGCCCCGTCGCATGCTTCCGTCGTCGAGGGCGCGGAGTCCCGTCAAGCGGGATCGAGATAATCTCTGACTATTCAAGTCTCTACTTATTTTGAGCTTTTCTATCTCTTGTTTGAGATCTTCGATTGTTTCAATTTGAGTCTGGATAATTTCTACCAGTTCTTTTTTTGACAACTGGCTCAGTTTCTCTTGCTTTCTTTGTGGAGTTTCTTGGCTCATCTTAACTCCTAGATTACCTGTATTGCTTTCTTTCTTCAACTCTCACTTGAATCCTTACAAATTATCGATTTAAAACAACAATCCCCAAAACTTAAACTTGATTTACAATCCAAAAGTCAAAATTTTTAGGACATAATTAGTGCAATTATTTCTCATCTTTCTGTTGTAGAACGGGCGATTATCTAGTTTGATGTATTAGATTTGATCTATAGCCTTGAGATTTAATTCCATCTGACTAAGGCACGAAGTACAGGTTTGATAATTAACAAGATTATCGAGCGATACTTGCGATCGCTCTTAGTCAAACTTTAAATCTAAACATCATTGCAGAGCAACAATTTTAAATAACTAAAAAGGCAAGAACGATCGAATTTGAGTCCGCTAAAACAATCACGTTGAAAGACAATTTACTGGGTTGAAATCATGGAACAATTAGTATTTAATACAGAAATAGGTGCTGAATATATCGCTATAGGCACTTTAGACAATACAACAGTAAGCCAAAGCAATAATCTGTTTTATAATGGCGAGCCTCTAGAAGAAAACGCCGATTTAAATTTTTACGATATCTACGGTATTTCATTAGCTCAAGACAGTAATCTGCAAGTAAATGGTCTGTCTAATACCTCTTCAGAATTAATTCAAGGATTTGAAATTACCGTTGTTGAAGATACTAATGGCAATAATTTATTAGATTTTGAAGAAGACGAACTAATCGATTTTTCTGATACGGTAAGTTCTGCCACTAGTCAAGAACTAATGAATATAAATTTGACTGCTGGTAATTATTTTCTGCTAGTTACTCCCGTCGAAAATTCCGAGGCAATTGAAAATTCAGAGGAAGATTTAGACGATTTTGCTTTTAATTTAGATTATTCCTTCGATCTGAATTCTACTACTTTGACTGAAAATATTCCTGTAGACAATCAAAATATCAATGATAGTGACACTAACTTGGAAGTAGTTGAAGATAACTTTGTCTTCATGAGTAATTATCAAGGTGGTGATGGACAGGATTCTTATGAATTTGAAATTGCTCAAGCAGGGACTTATGATGTCGATTTAACAGATTTAGAAGCCAATCTCGATCTATCTATTGGTGATGGTGCGGGAAACACTCTTTACTCCTCTGCCGAGTCGGGAAATCAAGCCGAATACATTGCTGCGGAATTTGAGGCTGGAACTTACGTAGCTTATATTACTGGAGAAGAAAATGCAGAAACTAGTTATAGCTTGAGTATTACCAGAACCTCATCGGAAAACGGTTCGGGGGAAGAAGAACCAATTATTAATGAAGGCGATACTGTTTATAGATTTTTGGAAACTAATGCCCAGACTCAATTTTATACCACCTCTGAGGTAGAACGAGATACTGTCATAGCCGATTTATCAAACTATGAATACGAAGGCCCATCTTTTGTCGGTGCGCCCGATCCTGAAACAACTGATATTACAGGAGTAACACCAGTTCATCGTTTCTTGAATCTCAACACTGGAGTTCATCTCTATACAGCCGATCCAATCGAACAAGAGGCGGTTGCAGAACTACCTAACTACGAATATGAGGGAGTATCCTATTACGGCTACGAAACTCAACAAGAAGGTTCTGTACCCCTATATCGCTTTTATAATCAAAATCTAGGCGCACATTTTTATACTCCTTCTCTGGAAGAAAGAGATGTGTTTTTAGACTCCCCCGACTATCAAGCTGAAGGCTTAGAAGGAATTGCCTATTATGTCGATCCTGTTTAAGTGTTCAAACTATTTAGGACACAATTGATGTAATTATGGCGTTATCTAGAGTTGGCTGAAAAAGTTTCAAACGTTGAGATAAAGAAGGTTATAGAGGAATTAAGGGACGAAAAAAGTTAGGTTTAAGGGGCGGAAAAGCCCTAAAATTGGTGAAACCCCCTTGCACTTAATTAAGCCAGAACAAATGTACCGTCAAGCTAACCAAGCTGTTATTAATCCAGAAAACTGAGTGCCTATCTAATGATTAGTTTAAACACTCAGGTTTTCTTATCTTTAAATACATCTGATCTAGCGAATTCTCAAACAGAAATCTCAACTATTGATTTTTCTACTCATCCACAATGGAATCATCAAACAGGATGGAAAAATGTCCTAAATAATTTTCGCTTAATTATCCAACCGACCCTTTTATTATGGTTGGTTTTTTCTTGGTTAGATGTTCTCCCCAATTCTTCATTACCTAAATCTGCTCGATAAATATCTCCTCTATTCATCGTTTAACATTGCTATCATCCGATCGCTTTGAGCAAATTCAGCTTCAATGGCAAGAGTCTCAGCTATGTAATCTGCATCTTCTGCCATCATCGCAAATTCCTCATCAATTAATTCCTCTTTTTTCTGTGCAACCCAATTCTCTAAAGCTTGGACGATAACCTGATTGCGAGTTGTGATGCCTGCTTTTCCGACTAAGCTATCTACTTCTATAGCTAACTCGTCAGGAATAGTAACAGTGGTACGCATTGATGTTTAAAATGATATATATTTTGCTATCAATAATTAGATCAAAAATCAAGAATCTGGAAATCAAAAGCGATCGCTAAAAGTTCAATTTAGCAATTACAAAGAAATCATACTCTATTCATTCCTTCACAATCTCCAAATTCACCCCTTCATACACATCTTTAACGACCAAAGAAACACTCACAGACTCTAAAATAATTTCCTTTTCATGCCCTCGATATTCCTGCAATAACCATTGCCCTTCACCAGTCTTGCGATAATGTTCGATAAAATATTCCCCTTGGCTAACCAACAAATACTCTTTAAATTCAGAAATCGAACGATAATAGAGAAACTTATCACCCCTGTCATATCCTTCAGTGGATTTAGACAATACTTCCACAATTAAGCAAGGATTAAGTATTTCATCAGAGCGATTATCATTAAAAACAGGATCTCCTGCAATCACCATAACATCGGGATAAGTTGCTTTTCGATACTGAGGAATCCACACCCGCAAATCACTTGTAAATACTTCGTAGGGTTTTTGCCGAAAAGCAGTATCTAAAATACTTACAAAATTACGAACTATACGATTATGATCGATTGTTCCTCCGCTCATCGGTACAATTTCCCCATCACTATATTCACTGCGAAACTCAGTCTTTTCCTCCAGTGCGCGATATTCATCGATAGTATAAGTTTTCGATTCAGATTGAACAATCATGAATTTTTCCCCCTCATGTAGTTCTGACACATATATATTTTAAACTTTCAACGAAACCTCAAACGACAGCTAAAATATCTCTTTCTTTAAGTTTTAGGCGATCGTCTATTTTATTTTGTCAAACAAGCGATCGATTATTCGATCTTTCGCTTCATCCATCAAAGCCATTAGATCGGCTTCTGAAAAATCACTCTTCAACAAAGTTGCCACCAATTCTAAAGCTAAAGGCAAACCGTCAAATCTTTTGGCGATCGCTTTAATATTTTTTGGTTTGAGTTGAATTTTATTTTTCCGAAAAAACTCTACTCTTTAACTTTAAACTCACTCAATCCTTCCAGTTGAATAGATTTAGTTTAGGTATCTTTTCCTATTCTTAATTGCGCGAATGATGAGATCTGTATTTGAAATTTAGTAAGCTTCAATTAAAGTTCCGACTAAAAATTAATATTGTTTGATGCAAGAAGAATTTAGAGTTAGATTAGCCAAACCAGAAGAATTACCGTTACTTAACGAGATAGAAAATGCTGCTGCGGAGATTTTTCGAGATACGAAATATGAGTTAGAAATTCTTCAGCCAGCACTGTCTCTAAATTTATTAAGACAACAACAAAAACAAGATTTGGTTTGGCTTGCCGCAGATCGAATGGATCGTCCTATAGGCTTTGCAGTCGTCTTAATTATCGATCGCCTGGTTCATCTTCATGAATTATCAGTTCTTCCCAGTTATGGCAGACAAGGCATTGGTACTAAAATAGTCACAGTAATTATTAATTGGGCAAAACAAGCTAATTATCCTGGCATCACTTTGTCTACTTTTCGCGATATTCCCTGGAATGCACCTTTTTATCGTCAGCTAGGTTTTAGAGAAATTCCCCCCAGTCGAATAAGTTCGGGATTAAACAAGATTAGAAACAATGAAGCAGCAGCAGGTTTGCCAGTTGAGGATAGAGTTTTAATGATTTTAGACATCTGATCCCTCGCTTTAGACATAAAATATGAGAATAATATGAAAAAATATAGTGATTAATCGATGTTAGAAATTATCTTTGAACCTCTGCAATACGCCTTTATGCAGCGATCGCTGATCGTAGCAGTTACTGTAGGAATAATTTGTGCAGTTGTGGGTAGCTATTTAATGGTGCAAAGATTGGCTTTACTGGGAGATGCCATCAGTCACTCAGTCTTACCAGGATTGGCGATCGCTTATTTGGTTGGGGCAAATATTTTTCTGGGGGCGTTTATTGCGGGGGTTATTAGTACTATCTTGATTAATCTGATTAGTACGCGCTCGAATATCAAAGAAGATACGGCGATGGGTATTGTCTTCTCTGCATTTTTCGCCCTAGGAATCACTTTAATTACTGTGGTGCAGAAAGATAATAAAATTGACCTCAATCACTTTTTGTTTGGCAATATTTTAGCGGTAGACAGTACTGAGGTTCGGGATACCTTAATTATTGCAGGGATTGTGCTGGCGGTAGTCTTTTTGCTATACAAAGAACTACTGTTCTATACCTTTGATAAATTGGGCGCACAGGCTGTAGGCTTGCCTGTAAACCTCTTAGATCTGGGTTTAATGATGTTAATCGGTCTAACTATTGTCGCCAGTCTCAAAGCTGTGGGAGTGGTGCTGGTATTGTCTTTATTGATTACTCCCGCTGCTACGGCATATCTACTAGTAAATCGCTTGCACTTGGTGATGTTTTTGGGCGTAATTATTGGAGTAATCTCAAGTATTACAGGAATGTATCTCAGCTACTACTACAATTTACCTTCTGGTCCTGCAATTGTTTTGGTTGCATCTGCTTTATTTATCTTGGCATTCTTATTTAGTCCAAGTCAGGGATTGCTAACCAACCCTAGTGCTGGCTTGGGGCGATCGGGTTTGATTAGAGAAATCAGAGGTTTATTCAACAAGCAAAAACTTTAATCGCCCCAAGCCAACAGGCGATCGCTAAAAATCAATAAATAGGAATTGAAGCTAGTTAAATCCAAAAACCTAATACGAAGTCCGTTTAATATTGCCTGCTTTTACCCAACCTTCTTGCTCGCTCCAGGGAAGTCTTACCCGTTGCCATTTGCCATCGGCAGAATCTTCAAGAATGATAATTGTTTCATCAAAACCGATACCACCGATTCTGCCAGCATTTATACTGGGTTCTGCTCTCAAGCTCAATCCTTGGGGCCAAGTGACTTGAGCGTAATAGGCACTGGGTGGTAATTCTGGTTGTGCTGGTGACTCTGGTTCTTCGGGAATAACTTCTAGATCTTCTTCTAGTTCTTCTTCTGGAGAAGTGGTAGACTCCAAAGGCTCAATAGAGGTGGAAGTTTCTGTCTCATTAGATGCTGACTCTGGTGTTTCTGATGGTACCACTGAAGCAGGAAAGTCCGGCTTCTGTGGTACAGTCGACATTTTTTTGTAGTAAGCAAAGATCAAACTACCAGACACTCCAGCAATTAAGCCAATGCCGATCAGAAAGCCGAGGATGAATTGAACTGTAGCTGATAAACGTTGAAGGATATTAGATTTAGTCATCTCTTAGTTAAGTTGACTCTGAATGCGATCGCTTAAATCATTATTTTTGGAAGCTAAACGAGCCTTTCCTGCTGCTACCCACTGTTGCAAAAATTCAATTTGCTCCTGAGCAGTTTTTGCTAGGGGTACCGTTTGACTGGCAGCCTCTAGAATATCATCTGTAGTGAAGTCCCGTTGTTGGCTAAAGCCAATATGCATTGCTTCAATAATAGTTTGTTCGATTTCTGCACCAGAAAAGTCTGGTGTCTCATATGCTAACCGCTTGATATCATAATTGCCTAGATTGTGAGGGCGTAATTTGACCAAGTGTACCTTAAAAATAGCTTCTCGTTCACTGCGATCTGGTAAACCGACAAAAAATATTTCGTCAAATCTTCCTTTACGCAGCATTTCTGGGGGTAAAGCGCGGATATTATTTGCCGTAGCGACGACAAATACGGGGCTTTTCTTTTCTGCCAACCAAGTGATAAACGTACCAAAGACACGGCTAGTAGTACCCGAATCACCTTTGCCATCTAATCCGGCAAACCCTTTATCAATCTCATCGATCCATAAGATACAAGGCGCGAGAGCTTCTGCCAACTCAATAGTTTGACGGGTACGAGATTCTGATTCTCCAACCAAACCAGCAAACAAACGCCCTACATCTAGGCGTAATAAAGGTAAGTGCCAGTGATGAGCGATCGCCTTAGCCGTCAAAGATTTTCCTGTCCCCTGTATCCCCACGAGTAACAGTCCTCTGGGGTTAGGCAAACCATAGGCTCTTGCTTGTTCGCTAAATGCCCCTCCCCGACGTAACAACCAGCTTTTGAGATTATCTAGACCACCAATATCGGATATTTGTTCTGTAGCGGGATAATAGTCTAGTATCTGTGTCTGACGAATAGAGGAGCGTTTTTCTTCCAGGATTAATTCTACATCATCTGATTCGAGCTTCCCGTTAGAAGCGATCGCTTTAGTTAAGACTCTTCTAATTCTTTCTAAAGACAATCCTTGGGCTGCTCTAACTAGTTCGTCTAAAAATTCCCCTGAAAGATTTTGTCCTGTTGCTGAGATTAAACGTTCGATTTCGGTTTTAATTTCTGAGGCAGAGGGTAGAGCAAAGTCAACTACAGTAATTACTTCGGCTAATTCTTCAGGAATCTGAACTTGAGGAGCAATGATGATGATATTTTTGGGTTGAGATTTGAGCAGGCGTGCCAAATTTCTTAACTGGCGAGAAATGGCGATATCTTCTAAAAAACGTTGAAAATCTCGAAGAATAAACACCCCACCAGCATTTTCTGGCATTCTCGTCACAAATTCTAATGCCTGAAGTGGGTTACGCTTGCCAAAACCTGTATTATTAGGATTTTCTTGATAGCCGTTAACAAAATCCCAAACATAAACATTGCGCTTTCCTAATTTCTCTGTCGCTAAGGCGATCGCTTTTTCGGCCCTTTCTTCTTCGTTAGTGGGAATATAAATTAGCGGATAACAAGCCCTTAACAGGAGGCTAAACTCTTTTTGAAAGCTCATTCTAGAGATTGTCTTTTTGCTGGATTGTTAAAATTTAATGCGCCCGATCTGAAATTGACGAAGTGAACGCAAGCCCTGTAGTAAAACGACAGAGTACTGTTCACTGGGTTCAAATTGATTCGATTTTTGGCTATTGGCTTTTTTTAATAGGATATCTACAATCTTACAGGACAAACCATAATTGCGATCATCTTATCCCAACCGTCTTGAGAGAAGCTCTTTTGCTCTGACGATTGAATCTAGATTCTCTCTAGTGTTCTGTCAATTAATTAGTGACAGGTTAATATTTCTCCCCCTCTTTATCTTTATCTCCCCATCAACCCCAACCCATCAATTAAAAATTGATAGACTACTGGGCTTGCTAAATTATTCACTATTTACCCAGTAGAATACAGAGTAACTACTATAAAAACTCAAAAGCATTCCGTCTCAGCGGTTAGTAGGGTGTACTATGTTAAATTTTTTAAATTTTCTCTCTAAAAATGCTTCTCAAAAAAACTTTTATATCCGCCCTCTTAGCGATCGCTCTAGGTTTTGCTACCCCAATTCAAGCTCAAGAGATTAGAACTCTTAAAGATTATCTCGATAACTGTATTCCCGAAGAAGAAGATGACGATCTACCTGAAGAATGCGATCGCCTCAGAGAAGCTCACGAATCAAGACAGTCGGATCGCGATGACTTAGAAACAGAGGAAAACGAAGATCTAGATCCAGATTTTCCACGCCGAGAAAGACGATCTCAACCAGAGTCAGAATCTTCTGGTGGTATTGGTGGTTATGCAGGTGCGGTTTTGGGTGTTTATTTTCCCGATATTGATGAGGAGCGACCTTTCTTTACAGGTAATGATGTTGATGTTGATACGGGTTTTGGCGGCAGCCTATTTGCTGGTATCAGTTTTAACCGTTATTTGGCTACCGACATTGAAATTGGTGCGCTGGTAGGAAATATTGATTCCGATCTAGATGAAGACGAAAATTATCTGATTTCGGGAATATATCTCAATCCGAGATTTACTTTACCCCTGACTGGAAATAACAATAGCTTGGCTTTGTACTTGAGTCCTGGAATTGGAGTGTCTCAGCTATCTACCAGCGTTGAAGACGAAACCGACGATGATTTTGACCGTACTACAATCATTGAAGATGATTCTCGCTTTACTTGGCAAATTAAAGCAGGTGTCTCAATTCCCGTCAGTCGGAAGTTTAGTATTCTGACTCAACTCAGATATACCAGTCAAACTGGAGATAATGCTGTGGATTATTTTGGGACAGAATTGGGGATTAAATTTGATTTTTGATTTGAAAATAGTTTGAGGTTTAATCGAGTCTCTAGTTAAAAACTCAGCTAAAACCTGCTTTCTGCCTTGTCGATAATCGCGATCGCTCAAGTAACTGTATTCTTGTCTGATGGCGATCGCATATTGCCAGTATTTGCTGGTGATGCTCCCAAAATCGCTAAATCCAGATCTAGAAAGATTAAGTTATTAAAGCAATTTTAATTGTATCTAGATCTAGGTTTAATTTATTTAGGATTTGTTCGGCATAGACCGCACTTTTTATTTTATTATCTTGAGCCAAAGGATTATAAATATAATCGTGAAACCAAGCGGAAAATTTTAATGCCTTCAAGCATTTCGCGTCATCCTTTACTTCTTCAAGCAGACTCAAAATATATTCGATATGTTTTAGGTTGTAGTAGTCTGCGATCGCAGCAGAATAAATCTTGACTAAATCGCTAAAAATTCTCTCTTTTTACTCTATATCTAGCTTTTATTCCTCTAATAGCTCGAACCAACTGGATTTGAGTTGAAAATTTTTTACCATCCTAAATTAAGCGATATTACTCAAATTTTAACTTCTACATTCAGGTTATTTGATAACAATATTTGATAAAAAAGTCTAGATAATATTAACTTAAGTTAACTTAGCTGTTAAATTCTGCTGTAATTATTGTTTAGCTCGAATTATATTGAGCGAAAAAGTGCTAAACTTGACGAGAGTTTTATTCAATAGCAGTTTAGTATTTTATTACTAGATCGGATTGATTATATTTGGTTTAATATCTTTTTACTATCTCGATCTGTAAAAGCTTTTTACACGATCGGGTTATTCGATCTTTGAAGCTCGACTGCTTAAAAGTCACCAATTATCCGTATACAAAACGAAGAATTAAAATCAACGACTATGACTATAGAAACTCTTGCTTGGCTTGATAATTGTGTCCTTTCAGTTTACCGTTGTGCTGACAAAACCTATCGTTTCAGTATTGTCAACCCGATAGGAGAAACATTCACCTGTCGTAGTAGTTTTCCCAATCTGAGTAGTGCTAGATTTATGGCAAGATATACCGTCAGAAAATTAGCCATTAAGGACGGTAAAAAGTAAAAAGTCGAGCCGATGAGGTTCGGTTAAATAAGATTAAGAACTTTGGTAGTGCTTGATAACCTGGGAGTTCCTGTAGACCTGTAAAATAGCTTTATATTTCCCTAATGTTTGCTGCATTTTAGATTACCGATAGGGGTTAAGTCTTACTTTGGTAAAGCAGTAGACCGCACTAAATCTCTTGAGGGTAGTGCAAAACAAGGAAGTGTGTAGTTTCAATTGACTGCAATTAAAGCTCTATTTTAAATATTTTCATGAACATCAGTACTGTTTCCACAACTCCTTTTTCAGATCAAAAGCCAGGAACGTCAGGATTGCGCAAGTCTGTCAGTGTTTTTCAGCAACCCCATTATTTAGAAAACTTTGTTCAATCAATTTTCGATTCCCTTGAAGGTTGTGAAGGTCAAACTCTTGTTTTAGGTGGTGATGGTCGTTACTATAATCGCGAAGCGATCCAAATCATCCTGAAAATGGCTGCTGCCAATGGTATTGGACGGATTTTAGTAGGCAAAGGTGGAATTATGTCTACTCCTGCTGCTTCGGCGATTATTCGTCAGTACAAAGCTTATGGCGGGATAATTCTTTCTGCTAGTCATAACCCTGGTGGCCCCAAGGGAGACTTTGGCATTAAATACAATATTACCAGTGGCGGCCCCGCACCAGAGAAAGTAACCGAAGCAATTTTTGCTCGTTCTAAAGTTATCGATCGCTACAAAATCTTAGAAGCGGATGATATCAATCTAGATAAGCTAACGGTGACGCGCTTGGGAGAAATGAGCGTCGAAGTTATCGATCCTGTCGAACCTTATGCTCGTTTGATGGAGTCTCTGTTTGATTTCGACCGCATTCGTCAGTTAATTAAAAATGACTTTAAGCTCTGTATTGATTCGATGCACGCGGTTACTGGCCCTTATGCCCAAGATCTCTTTGAAAAACGTCTCGGTGCGTCAGGTGCGGTAATGAATGGCGAACCCTTACCAGACTTTGGTGGCGGACATCCCGATCCGAATTTAGTATATGCTCATGACTTAGTAGAGATTATGTTTGCCGATGATGCTCCCGATTTTGGCGCAGCTTCCGATGGCGATGGCGATCGCAATATGATCTTAGGTAACAACTTTTTTGTCACTCCTAGCGATAGTTTGGCAGTCTTGACGGCAAATGCCACTTTAGTTCCAGGATACAAAGATGGCTTATCTGGGGTGGCTCGGAGTATGCCGACTAGTGAAGCAGTAGATCGGGTGGCAGATAAATTAGGTATTAGTTGCTATGAAACTCCGACGGGTTGGAAGTTTTTTGGTAATTTACTCGATGCAGACAAGGCTACCCTCTGTGGAGAAGAAAGTTTTGGTACTGGTTCAAATCACGTCCGCGAAAAAGATGGACTTTGGGCAGTCTTATTCTGGTTGAATATTTTAGCAGTAAGAGGCGAGTCGGTAGAGGCGATCGTCAAAGATCACTGGAAGACTTACGGACGCAATTATTATTCCCGTCATGACTACGAAGAAGTAGATAAAGGACGGGCCACCGAACTAATGGAACGTCTGCGGGGTATGGTAGGTACGATGGCAGGTAAACAGTACGGTAACTATGAAGTAAAGTATGCCGATGACTTTAGCTATAGCGATCCTGTAGATAATAGCGTTAGTAAAAAACAAGGTATTCGTATCGGCTTTACGGATGGTTCGAGAATTGTCTTCCGTCTTTCTGGTACGGGAACAAAGGGTGCAACTCTAAGAGTCTATATCGAAAGTTACGAACCCGATGCCAGCAAACATAATTTAGATACTCAAGAGGCATTAAAACCCCTCATCGATTTGGCACAAGAAATCGCCCAAATCAAGGAATATACTCAGCGCGATGAACCTACAGTAATTACTTAATTTGAGGAACAAGGAATGAGGAATGAGGAAATATCTTTATGACCTCTCCTCATGTCACTATTAACCCAAGTTGCTAGTTAATCAATCTGGTCTAATCAAAAGAAAACTGTTGTAAACGATAGATTCGTGGTGTTTGTCCCGTCCAGCGTTTGAAAGCACGATGAAAAGCACTGGGTTCGGAGAAGCCCAAAAGAAATGCTACGTCATGAATCGAAGTTTCGGGATTTTTTAAATGTTGCAGGGCAAGTTGTTTGCGAGTTTGATTTAAATGACAGTGCAACCCTTCCATAGCTTATGGATGTTGGGTTTCGTACCTCAACCCAACCTACATCTTTTTAAGATGATCTATCTAGTTATTAATGAGAAATGGTATAAACTCTAAAGGAGTCAATGTTTAGTAACCGTAGTGGTTGCGATGGCTAAAGCCATTGATAGACAAACATAATCTAGTTTACGTTTAATTAGCGTGGATCTACTTATAGCTAAATCTCAGTAATGGGTTCGACATAAAACGCCACCCCATCATTACTTTCTAATTGATAGTCAGGGAGATTGGTTAAAACCGAGTCTCTTTCGACTGCGGAAGGGGTGTAAAAATGAGCGTCTATTTCAGGATTATAAAAACGATACAGGGGTGTTGCGCCTGGGCGATCGCTTTCGTAGCCATGGTAAGCGACTCCTTCATAAGTGTAATGGGATAGATTGCCACTAATCGAATCTCGTTCGACTTCGGACATAGTATATAGATGCGCTCCTGTAGTGTTATTAAAGAAGCGGTATACTGGTTTTACTCCCGTCAGTGGATCGGCAGTTTCGGAGGCGGCCATGTAGGATTCTCCTTCGTAGCTATATTGGGGTAGACTAGCAACAATCGTATCCCTCTCTAATTCTGAGGTGGTATAAAAATGAACTCCAAGATCGGGACGGAAAAAACGATATACTGTTGACCCCGTAACAAGATCTTTACCGCTGCTGATACTCAGAGTATAGTTACCTTGACTTCCTGGTGCAGTACCCTCTCCCGTTACAGGATTGTATTGTTGTCCTTGGGGGCTATTACCGTTAATGCCAATATAGTATTCTGTCCCGGCTGTGACTTCTAGCTGGATTAGGCTACTCTGGTTAAGTTCGCTTTGATTATCATTGGCTGCAAGTTCGTTACCGTCGCGATCGAAAACCCGCAGGTAAGTATCCGCACTAAATTCTTCACTGGTGCTAGTTCTAATATTGACCGTGCCATCAACTTCGGATACAAAACGATAAATATCTACATCGGTATCTCCGACAATAAAACCACTGTCATTACCAATGTTACCTAGTAGGGTTGCTCCTGAATTGATATTTTGAACGGCATTACTACTAATAGTGTTATCGACTAAATTACCTGCTGCTTCTAGAGAAAGTAAACTACCATTGATGATATAGGTTCCTGTATCTCCCCCCACGCCACTACCTAAAGCAAAAGGATCGAAGTTTTGATTGCCATAGCCAGTAATTGCTAGATAATAATCGGTGTTGGGGGCGATTTGATAGCGGAGTAAAGAATCAGAACTATTGGGTCGATCGCTCAAACCTAAACGTCTACCTTGGCTCTCAAAGATAGTTGCGACGGTATTTACAGGATCGTCATTGACCGAGGTAGCAGCGATTTCTAAAATTCCCGCTTCACTAGAATTAATTTTATAAAAATCTACATCGCGATCGCCTACTTCTCGTTCTCCATCTCTACCGATGACTTCAGTGCGGTCTGTAATGGGTAGAGGAGTAACTTCCTGGGTTTGGGTAATGCTACCATTGGTATCGTCGTTAATAAAAGTCGTAATCAGTTCGTATTGACCGCCCGCACCTGGTTCGCGACGATTATTTAAATTATTGGCATCGTAGTCGCGATCGCTCGCATCAGAAACCCCAAGATAATAGACCTTGCCTCTTTCAACTCTGGTTGCAATAAAACTATCGGTATTGTGACCATAGTTACCTGGTTGATAGTTACCATCGGGGTCTACAGTGCCTGAAATCAATTCGGTTTGCCCTTGATTTGCTAATACTATTCCCGAACCGTCCCCCACTGCAAATTCTACTGCTGCACCATGGCGATCGACTGCAATACCGTCATCGTTGGCCACTGGCTGTTGATTTTCTCCCGAGACTAATTGATTACCGTTTTCGTCAAATAATCGTAAATAAGAATTGAGATAATTATTTTCATAGGGTGTATCAATATCAATAGATAAAACTCCATTATCGGGAGCAACTACCCGCAACAGATCGACATCGGATATACCCACTGCTTCACCGTAATCTGCACCAATGATGCCCGAAAAAACTAGTGGTTCTAGATCGTTACCCAGATTTACTTCTTCTGCGCCACTAATAAAACCATTAGGATCTTGGTTATTTAAACTCAACTGGAGGGCATAATTTCCCGTGTCTCCAGCAACTCCACTACCAGCCAGATTGGGATCGTAGCCAGTATTACCAGCACCACTAATCCCTACATAATAAGTACCAGGGTTTAAAGTGACATCTAAACCAGAAAATAGGTTATCGACTGCAAGATTATCATTATTGGCAATTTCATTACCCGCAGCGTCAAATAATCTTAGATGACTGTCAAAATCAGCGGGAGTATCCAGGTTGGAAGTAACCTCGATACTGACTGTCCCTGGAGAAACCAGTTGAAAATTATAAAGATCGACATCATTATCGCGAACGTCAACACCATCTCGACCAATGCTACCGATTAAAGGAGAAACTGGCGAACCATCAAGAGTCGGGCCGATAAACGCGCCCGCGATCGTACCGTTAGAGTCGCCTGAAATAATTTGGTCGGGGTTGTTATCTGGTGGCGGAGCGAGATTTTGCGATCGCGCTCTTACCTCGACAATGGCATTGTAGACATTAACTCGCACATAAGAATCATTAGTATTAATAATGTTGTCGTCTTCATCGTCTCCATCCACAATCGGATCGCCAGTAGTCACCAAAAGCTCTCTAACTTCTTCGGGGGTTAGTAAGCGTCCGCTAAACTGTAATGACGCTTGCTGGATCAGAGCGATCGCACCTGCTACGTGGGGAGATGCCTGACTAGTACCCGCAGAAATACCAACACCTCCCCCTGAAAGAGTACTAGTAATTAATGCCCCAGGGGCAAAAACGACATTGGGAGCATCCAAACGTTGACTAAAACTAGTGATGCGATCTGCGCCCGTGGTGTAGTCAATACTACCACTTTGCCAAGAAATATCAGATGCCGAACCATCTTGCCAGACAGCACCAACCGCAACGGTACTAGAAATTGCCGGAAAGGCTAAATTTTCGCGGTTCGGTTCCTCGGAATTGGTAAAATAATCATTGCCAGCAGCACCAACAACGGTTATCCCCGCGCTTTCTAAACGTTGGATATCGTCGGAGAGGATATCTCCCTGTATTCCCGATTCTGAGGTATAAAAACCAACCCCCAAAGATAAGTTAACTGCCGTAATATTGTATAGTTCGCGATTGGCTAAAACCCACTCTAAAGCATCCTCAACTTCTGTTAGCGAACCAACATTACTATCTAATACCCTCAAACCAATTAAGTTCGCTCCAGGTGCAACCCCAATATTTTCGTCCGTAGCAGCAATAGTTCCTGCCACATGAGTACCGTGACCATTGAGATCGTCAGGATCGCTATCATCATCGAGAAAGTCATATCCCGCGACATAGTTTGGTGCTAATAAAGGATGATCGGTATCGATACCCGTATCAATGACCACCACACTAAAACCACTGCCATCTAGCCCCGCAAACTGCGGATCGTTGCGGAGTTGGGTGAGTCCGATTAAATCGAAAGCTTGATTTTCTCCTGGATTTGCCTGTTCGATACCGATAGTTTGATTATCGATGACTACCGTTTGAGTATCTGATTCGGCTCTAATGCTGGCTAGATTTGTCTCAGTATAAGATTTTCCCTGGATTAAATCGGCAAAAAGCTCGCCTTCGTCTCCTGGTGCATCTACAGTATTAAATTGTGCGTCCAAAAAATGTCCGTACTCTTCTAAAATTACCTCGGCGATCGCTTGCTCGTTATCGGTATTTTTAGTTATGAATTCTCTTGCCAGATAAATTGTCTCAGTATCCGTAGAGTAT
The DNA here is from genome assembly GCA_030064795.1 of Pleurocapsa sp. MO_226.B13. The sequence goes on from JASJEI010000348.1 coordinate 18,097, forward strand.
GCACCGCGAGCATAATTAATTTCTGCGGCAGAAACAATTTCTAAGGTCGGAAAATTGCGAAAATTATTCAGCGTTTCTGTTTCTAGCCAAACCATAGCTGCATCTAGATCGAAGCGATCGCCAAAAGCTCCCCGTAAAAGATCTTTTCCCCCAGTTAGAGCGATCGAGCTTGCGAGCAAATCTTGGCTTGACAATACAGATCGGTTGACAACTGATGAATTAGACCAATTCATGAAACAAAAACTGCGCCAGACTTCTAACTTCACAAATACCACAAAACTTGAAAAGTATCGGTGAATTTACGGAAAAGTATTCTGAGAGAATATTTATCAACAAAAAATCAAGCTGCATATATCTTGGGGCTTGGGGTTTAATTCCCTACTTACCTAATCCCCGTAGGGTCATTTCATAAAACGAACCTAATTTTTAGATTTTTAAGATTTATTTTATAAACAGTTTTTGAGACTTTTGAGGTCTAAAAATCTTAGGTTTCCTTTCCTTAGTCCCTATTACGAGAAATTACAATTATTTTCAGGTCGTCCCCCAAAAGAGTTAATCTCAAAGTAAGAAGCAATCAACTTATGTTTGATTGGCAAACCAAACTATAATAGACACTTAATAGACACTAAAAAGCAAACTACGAATCTGAATATTTCTAAACAACAATAAATATTAGTGTCTTTACCCAATAACGTTACCGAATCGGAATCTGCACGGTAAATTCATTTCCCTAATATTTGCATACCTTAATTTATCGACAGTCAAAGGTAACGCCAAACGAAAATAGCAATTTTACTTTGAGGGTGAAACTATGAGTAAAGATGGCATCACGAACACTCGTAATGTGGCAATTGTTGGCCCCTATTCCAGTGGAAAAACCACATTATTAGAGAGTATTTTATTTGTTACAGGAGCAATTAATCGCAAAGGTAATATTAAAGATGGCAATACAGTAGGAGATAGTTCTGCTGAAGCACGCGATCGCAGTAGCAGCGTCGAGTTGTCAGTTGCCAGTACTAATTATCAAAATATCAACTTCACTTTTTTAGATTGTCCTGGGTCAATAGAATTTGCCCAAGAAACCTACAATGCCCTGGTTGGTGCGGGAGTTGTAGTCATTGTTTGCGAACCAATTATGGAAAAGGTTCTTACTCTATCACCGCTATTTAAATTTCTGGATGATTGGTCAATTCCCCATCTAGTATTTATTAACAAAATTGACCGTAGTTCCTACGGTTATATGGAAATTCTCAACGTTCTCAAACAAGTTTCTGGTCGTCCTCTAGTTCCCCAACAATATCCCATTCAACAAGACCATCATAGTTGCATTGGTTATATCGATTTAGTTACAGAACAAGCTTATCACTACCATCCCGATAGTCCTGCCGATCCCGTGGCATTTCCCGAAGATCTTGCCGAGGTCGAACAGTCTGCACGCAACGAAATGCTGGAAACCCTGGCAGATTTTGACGATCGCTTGCTAGAAGAATTAATTGAAGAAATTGAACCACCCCAAGCAGAAATTCTCCAAGACCTCAAACAAGATTTGAGTGCAGATTTAATCGTGCCTGTATTTGTGGGCATGGCAGAAAATGACTACGGAGTCCGTCCTCTACTCGATGCCCTAATCAAAGAAGCACCAGACCCGCAAATCACTGCCGAACGTCGTGGTTTAAAAACCAAGCCAGATGGAGAGGCGATCGCTCAAGTTCTCAAAACCTACTTTACAGCCCAAGGCGGACGTTTGTCTTTAGTCAGAGTTTGGCAGGGACAACTTACTGACGGGATGACCCTCAACGGCGAAAGAATTGGCGGTATTTATCAATTGATGGGTCAACAACAAACACCGATTCAAAAAGCTTCTGTCGGACAAATTGTCGCTCTAGGACGTTTAGAAACGGCAAAAACTGGAGACACTCTAACTGATTCCGAGCGACCAGTTAAACCACTTCCTCAAGCCGATAAACTAGCACCTGTATATGCCTTGGCGATCGCACCAGAAAAACGCAAAGATGAGGTGAAACTGAGTGATGCTCTGAGTAAACTACTAGACGAAGACCCCTCTCTTGATTGGGAACAACATGGCGATACTCGCGAAGTAATCTTATGGGGACAGGGTGAGGTGCATCTCCAGGTAGCATTGGATCGTCTGCGTCGCAAATATAATTTGCCGATGATTACTCGTTTACCCAAAGTAGCCTACAAAGAAACCATCCGTCGTTCTACCAATTCTCACGGTCGTTATAAACATCAAAGTGGTGGACACGGTGCGTTTGGCGATGTCTATCTAGATATTAAACCCCGATCTCGGGGAGAAGGCTTTCAGTTCCATCAAACTATCGTCGGTGGAGTAGTGCCAAAACAATATATTCCTGGAGTAGAAACAGGAGTGCGCGAATACCTCCAGCAAGGGCCTTTGGGTTTTCCTGTAGTAGATGTCGATGTAACCTTGACCAATGGCTCTCATCACTCCGTAGATAGTTCGGAACAAGCATTCAAACAAGCTGCTCGTATTGCCATGAACGATGGAATGGCACAGTGCGATCCCGTATTGCTCGAACCAGTTTTGAGTATTACTGTCTCTGTTCCTAACGAATTTACCTCTAAGGCTTTACAACTAATTACAGGACGCAGGGGACAAATTCTCGGCTATGAAAATACTGCTAATTGGAAAGGTTGGGATGATATCTCTGGCTACCTACCCCAAGCAGAAATGCACAACTTTATTATTGAGTTGCGATCGCTTACTCTCGGAGTCGGCTTTTTTGATTGGAAATACAACCATCTGCAAGAAGTACCTGACAAGCTGGCAAATAATATTTTAGCTACCTCTGACAACGCTAGTTAAGGCAAGTAAATTAGTGACGTACTCCCACGCTGAATTAAAATTACAGCGGATCGCTCTCGTCTTAAGCTTAGACGCACTTACCTTGCACTTTAATATCCCCGAAAGCCTTGTAGATATTGATAAGAGTAGGAAACTTTAATGCGTCTAAGCTTATCTGTAATATCATTTCAGTTTTTAACTAAGACACACTTCTTCTTTTCAGTCATTAGTCATTAGTTGCCCAACTTACTCCTTACTCCTTACTTCATCTGTCTTAACTAAAAAGTAAAATCATATAAACTAGTACTCAGCCCAGTTGCTTATATAGTGACTGGTTTTTTTTGTCGATGTTAGATGAAGTATTAAAAATCATTGTGAGATTCATACAGTAATGGGCATACTTCACTGGCATAATCTGCCAGAAGTTTTTCAGCTTTTTCATCAAATAAACTGCCATCATTTCGATTTAAAGCCATAATTGCTCCTAATAACTTGCCCTGATATTGAAGCGGAACAGCAAGTGCCGTGTAAATTCCCAAACTTTGTACGTAATCTTGTCTAACACGGGGATCTCCAGCAGTTTTTGTGACTAATATAGGACAATTACTCTCGATCGCTGTCCCGCACAAACCAGAAGTAGCGATTTGTCCTTGCTTGCCTTTGATTACAGGAGCGTGTTTGCCCACTGCTGCTGCATAGTAGAGGCTTTCTTCTTCAACAGCTTCAGCTACTACTGCTGTTTCCGCGTTAAGAAGCGAGCGAACTTTTTGTGCTATCTCATCATTGAGTTGATTATTTTGATTGACCATAATAAATAGCGATTGAATAAATAGCGATTGCGCTGCACTAAGAGAGCAGATTGCACATCGTTTTTGAGCTTAACATGAGTCTAATTTTGACGGATTGGCGATCGCTATCGTTACTTTGAACTGGTGTTAAATTTCTTTTAAGATCTATTGGTTAGACGCTCAAGTTTAATCTCCCCAAAGTTCTTCTCTTCGGGCATTTCTTGACACGCAATTAATAAAGCTACCAACATCATGGCGGTAATTAATCGATTGATAACTGGCATATATTTATTAGACACAATCTCGTAACCTCCAAATACACCACTTAAACTACCCTCATGTTGTAACAATTAAGAGGTGATTTTCTCGGTAATATTACAGGCAAGAGATTGTCACAGGTAGTACTATTGCCAACTTTAATATTGCTTATAACGTGCCTCTATTAGTAGCTGAAACCTATGAGCTACAAGTCTTACACCAGTCTTTGATTTAGCAGCTCGCATTGATAATCTGATTTTTAAATTAAGAAGATTACAGAGTAAAAACAATTGTAAGCTTTGATTAAAAATTAGATGGCTGTAAATACAAAAGAGTAATCGCGACCGATCGAGTCAAGGCTCAGAC
>JASJEI010000349.1 GCA_030064795.1 Pleurocapsa sp. MO_226.B13
CGACAAGGTCTTGCTCCACCACCATTTCCTCTTGGCAGTTAATTTATGGACATGGCGCTCGCTCGCTGTGTCCCAAATTTTCCTGGATTTTTCAGAGGGGGAAATGAACGGTTACCTCTGAGCATCTCCTGGCGATCGCCAGGGGATGCTCGTTGAAGCAATCAACCGACGGGGACGTACCATACAATGTCGCCTCAGTTTTAATCCCCTCATCGGCATGAAAAAAGAACGTCAGGGAGTTATTTTGTTGATGGAAGAAGCAGGAGAATAATGTTGGTAGGGGCGAACGCTCTAAACGATTAGCTTCGCGTCGCCGTTCGCCCTTACAGGAATTGGCTTCAGTTAGAGCGTGTCATCAATTAAAAAAGCGATCGCGATCGAGAATTAAGACCGACCTTGAATTGCGATCCGAACTTAAATCTTAGAAAGAAACTTGGTACACTTACGATAACAAAAGACTCTTGGGACTCTTTGAAAACGGTCACCTCGGTGACAAGGTAGCCTAGTTTAACAAGACTGTTTTTACGTGCAATTCTGTTTCGTACCAGTAACAAAAAACAATTCAGCTCATTATCATCAGGGATTTAGAAAAATTGACTGTCAAACAAAGTTATGTAATCGCTGCCGAAGCATGGCAAGCCTTAGAATCTTCGATTATCTACTATCGAGGTCGTCCTATCGGTACGTTAGCAGCTTGTGACTATAGTTCGCCCTCACTAAATTACGATCAGTGTTTTGTGCGCGATTTTGTTCCCGCAGCCTTAATCTTTTTAATTAGAGGTCGAACCGAAATTGTGCATAATTTTCTGCTGGAAACTCTCAGGTTACAAATTAAAGAGAAACAGTTAGATTTTTTAGAACCAGGTAGGGGACTGATGCCCGCTAGCTTTAAAGTCCTTCATCAAGGAGATGAAGAATTTCTCAAGGCTGATTTTGGCGATCATGCCATTGGTAGAGTTACTCCTGTTGATTCTTGTTTGTGGTGGCTGTTTTTGTTGCGGGCTTATGTCAAGGCGACTGGAGAAAATTCTTTTGCCCATAGTCCTGAAATGCAAAAAGGAATCAGGTTAATTATCGAGCTTTGTCTTTCGGCGAGGTTTGATATGTATCCAACTCTACTCGTACCTGATGGGGCCTGTATGATCGATCGCCGTATGGGTATCAACGGACATCCTCTAGAGATTCAGGCGTTATTTCATACTGCCCTCAGATGTGCCAAAGAGTTGCTATTAGATAATCAAGAAAATAGCAAAATTATTCGGGCAATTGAAAGTCGTATTCCGCCTTTGACCAGTCATATTCGTCACAATTATTGGTTAGATCTAGAAAAGTTGAACGTCATCTATCGTTATAACTCGGAAGAATATGGCGAGGACGCTTTAAACCAGTTTAATATCTACGCTGAATCAATTCCCTATGCCGAACTAAGCGAATGGTTTCCCGAAGAAGGAGGATACTTGGCAGGAAACTTAGGCCCATCTCATTTAGACTGTCGCTTTTTTTCCCTGGGCAACATCATGGCAATTTTATCTTCTCTGGTAATACGCCAACAAGGTCAAGTGATTATGCATACCATCGAACAAAAATGGCAAGACCTAATTGGTTGGATGCCAATGAAAATCTGTTTTCCAGCTTTGAAAAATCGAGACTGGCAAATACTTACAGGGTGCGATCCTAAAAACCGTCCTTGGTCTTATCACAATGGTGGCAACTGGCCGGTTTTGTTAGGTTTTTTTGTCGCTGCTGCTGTCAAAACGGATCGTTTGGATCTGGCCCACAAAGCGATCGCTATTGCTGCCAAACGCCTCCCCAAAGACGAGTGGGCAGAATACTACGATGGCAAAAATGGACGCTTGGTCGGAAAAGAAGCCAGAAAATACCAAAATTGGACGATATCTAGCTTTTTACTGGCACAGGAGCTTGTTGAAGAACCAGGATATCTAGATTGGATTTCCCACGATTAGTTAACTGTCCAGATTCAGGAACAACATTTTTTCAGCCTCTCTTCTTCTGGTTAGTCCAGGCATCTTTACTAGTCTGCCTCCAACATTAGCCTTGTCCCAGCGCAAAAATTCATTGGCCGCGCCAGTATAATCTCCTGTATTCAGTTTTTTAACCAGGGTGCTGTTTTCAATCGAATCAACTCCGACATTGAAAGACAGAGAGGCTAGAGCATCTAGCTGACGATCGCCGATCTGGACTTCGATTGCTCGGTCTAATTGTTGTTCAATTGTCTGTAATTGCTTTTTTAGAGCTAGATCGGCTTCTTGGCGAGAAATGCGATCGCCAAGCTGTACTGGTTTACCTGCTATTTTAGATAGACCATAACCAATTACAGGTGTACCGTCGGTATCCAGATAAGCCTCTGATTTAAAACCTTCAAACTCTTTGACGATCTTTATTGCCCTAGTCGATACAGGCTGGGGTAAGGGTTTTGGGGCTGTTGGGGGACTGACAATTTCTGGACTGTTGAGATTTGTCGCCAAAGAATTATTCAGTCTTTGTAGCTCAATATCATCTTTAACTATGTCCGACTGATTTTGAGCAATAGTACTTTTGGCAAGAAATAATGCTACCAACCCTATCGAGCAAAGACTAACTAATGCGATCGCGCTCTTACAATATTTATTCACAACTTACCGCCGAGTTATTTGTTTTCTAAATAGACAGTTTTAGCCGATTATCTAGAAATAAGCGACGAAATTAGAATTTTGTTACAAAATCTTCATATTTTGTCAGTTGTGGGGCGGGCAAAAATAACTTATGGTTCCTTAGACGTTGCTAGCTGCGAAAATTTGCACTCTTCGTATATGCGAAGCGGTATCCTTTAGGACTAGCTTTATCCTCAAGGCGACAAGGACAAGTGCGAAGCGGCTTGCACTTGTCTATCACGGATACACCTTCGGACATTGTACCCTTGTGGTATATCGCATTGAGTGTATCCTTTAGAACGCGTCGCCCACCTTAATCTTAGTTCCTGCTTTTCTTGCTCAAGATGGCGGGTTCAGATCGCTGGGAATGATAGTGCGATCGCCACAAGCTTCTGGATTGAGGGCTGCTTGAATCGAATAGTCAAAGTCTATTTCTGGATGAAAATAAGAGCTATACATAAATGCATATTTTAATGCTGCTATGGGAGCGGTTTGGACATCTTCTCCGATGTGTCGGCTTAGCAAGCAGACTTGTTCGTTGGGTTGGATTTGAGCGAGAAATGCGGTTTTGACTCCAAAAGTAACCTGCTTATCTAAAGTTATTAAAGAAGGTCTGGCATACAAATTACCAATCTTAACTAAAACAATAGTTAGAAATACCGTACAAACTAACCCCAGATACTTTGGCTGCAACCATCGCCCTAATAGTTGTCTGTTTTTGGGCAAAGAAACTAAATACAGATTGAGAGATACTAAACAGATCATCCAGTACATAAAGTATCTCAGTTCGTGGGATTGTGGGAAATTTAAGGGGACTAGAGACATGGCGATCGCTGTAGCTAAAGCCACCTTAGCTTCTCTTCTACGATTGTGACTGGGTAAAGATTGATTGAGAATTAGCTCTCTAATCGTCAATCCTACCAGGAGCAATAAATTAAATACCACATAAGCCCCAAAAAAACCGCCACGCCGATTGCGCTCGACATCTGAACTCCACTGATCGGGTGTCCAAAACTGAGGAGCATTAATTTCTAAGACTGATTTAATCCAATTTAGCTGACGATTGCCCTCTTCGTAGGCTTCGGGGCTAAGTTTATGGTTGAGTACAATTCCCGCTACCTCTATTTTGATCGGATAGAGAGGATTGCCGTACAAGACGGTATTTTTAACTGGAGTAGCAAAAATAATCGTACTGGCTAATAAAGCGAGAAATAAGCCTTTAAATAGTTGTGGGGCAGATCGTATTGGTTTCCTATAGAGCCAGACTAACCTAATGCCTAGTACTATTAAAATTACGAATACTAATGGCTGGAGTTGAGTTTTGGTATTAGCTGCGATCGCTGCACCGAAAAAGGCAATTAACAGTTCTTTGGTTTGAGGTAGTTGCTTTTTTTTATAAAAGCTGTAGGTCATCATCACCAAGATGGAAGTACCTACATTACCTAGTAAATCGACAAAACTAGTAGAAGCGTGGCTAAGTACTAGCGGGATAGAAAATAGAGCGATCGCCGATAGATACAACGGGACTTGGAAATAGCTTCTGAGAAAGAAAAAATAGCCTAAGATCGCCAAAAAGCTAACCAAGTTAGTTGATTGAATTCGTCCTGTAATTTTCCAAAAAAAGCCCTGAAGAAAGTGAGCCAGTAAAGGAAAACCATCGAAACGAGGCTCAAACCATTTTTCATCGCCAATAAACATTTCTCTGGGCAAAATCCCCCAAATTCTGGCAGCAAAGGGTAAGTGATACCAACCAGGATCGTAGTTGTTATCAACGTCTAAAATTGCCTTGAGAAAAATAGAGGTAATCAGGACTATAGCAATGGTCGATAAAATTATTTCTATTCCCAGTTCGCGCTGTTTTAACTTTTCTGATTTAGTAGCAAAATTCAACATTAGGGAATGATTGTAGTTAATCTAAATAAAAATAATTGAACTGTTTTATTAGCTGCCAGCTTTGATGAGGATGATGAAATAGTAAATAACTAATAACTGACTATTGATTTTGCTTGGAAGTGAATAAAGCAAATCTATCGACAAAAGAAACTACGGCAAACACTGCCAAGATAATTACTACTGCTACGACGTAAAGAAATCTCTGCATCAAGGCAAATTTCACCGCACTAGCATCTGGTACATCAAATAATCCCAACAAACCAATCCAGCTAAATTCCATTAGTCCTAAGTTAGCTGGGGTAAAACTCAATAACATCGCTAGTTGGACGATCGGAGAAATAAACGCCACTGCCCAAAGCTTAATCTTAAAGCCTCCCGCGATCGCAATTAGAACTCCCCGAACAATCCAGACTGCATAGCGGAGTACAGAAATCCAATAGAGATTTAGGGTAAATTGCTTGCTTAAAATTGAATCTGTTCCCGTCGCTACTTCTGGTCGTTCTTGCTTATTTTTCCGCGACTTTTTTTCTTTGACCCAAGTAAGAGCTTTAATCAAAAAAGATATCAGACTACGATGCCATTTATTAATAATAAAATGAGTACCAATAATTGTAGTAGTCCAAATCAATACCGCTACTGACAAAGAGATATATCCTAAAACATACAATATCGAGGCGGGAAACAATAATAAGGGAATCAGAAGGTTAAAAAACTGATCGTAAATAACCGATAAAAAGCCTTTAGAAAAAGAACTTATTTTGTGTATTCTTAATGCTAGATTTTGTACCATAACCATGCCTACATACTGAGGCATAAACTGCATGGTTAAAGACCCCAAAGTAGTATAAAAAAGATAAAACTTTAGTGGTTGTTGATTGTCTGGAGTAAGCTTTTGAGTCACCAAACTCCACTTAAAAGCAGTCAAGAAAGTATGAACAATTAAAGCTGTAATTGCCAATCCTGCATACCAAGGATTAAGGGTATAAAAGCTAGCAACAATTTGCTCTAGATCGACTTCAGTAAATCGTAAAATTAACCAGACCAAGAAAAATCCCACAGCCAGGGATAATACACTCGATATAATGTTCTTTTTAGTTAGCATTTTTATTTAGGATTAAATATAGAACAATGAACTCTTATGTTTTCTTTCTTCCTTGCTCCTTCTGATTCCTGAAACTAATTTAGTTTAATTAATTTAGGAAGACAAATTTAAATTATCGTACCCCCATTTTGTTACCAAGTCTACGCCAATCAGTTCTGATATTTGCTCTACTTGGGGCTGATACTGTTGCATTAGCCGAATTTTTATCTCTTCAGGCATACTCGCTTTGGGGGCTTGATGCCAGAGAAATTTTTCGACAATATTGTCGCGGACAAATTCATTAAACTCTTGAGAAAATAAGTTTTTGGAAAGATTTTTGAGCAGAGGGTTATTGACTAAATCGTTAATTGCTTTAAACTTAACTTCCTTGTTGACATTGACGGCATCGTATTCGGGGGTAAAGCTGGAGTCTACACCCAAAAATTCCAAGATTTCGCGGTAGATTCGTTCGTTCTCTGCTTGAAATTCCTCAAAAATAATTACTTTAATCTGTTCGGTCCCAAAGCGATCGCAATAGCGTTTTACCTGTCGATCGTATTGCACTCGTTGCGAATAATAGAGATAGCTAGGGCTAGTAACGCGAGAGCTAATTGCCTTTTCCTGTTTGCGCTTATCTTCTAATGCCAAAGCAGTTAAAAAGTCAGGCTCATTTTCTTCGGTAAACTTGACGTAATGACTGTGGAGAGAATAGAGAAATTTAGCTGGCTCTCGTAGAATAATAATTATCTTCGCATCGGGGTTGAAGTTAAAGATTTTCTCGGCTGCCACTTGGGAATACAAATAATTTGTCGAAGATTCCCCAATAATTTTTTCCTTGTTTGCTTTAGCAAAAAGCTGCAAATAAGCCGACTCACTTCTAAAGTCAAAAAAACGCTGTTTGCCGTAGGCGCGATCGCTTTCTAAATGAAAATCAGAACAAAAAAAGTGCGGTTCTTTGATACTCGACATATAGATTTCGGGATGTTGTCCCAAAAATTGGTGCAAAGCCGTCGTTCCAGATTTTGGTTGCCCGACAATAAATAAATTAGGCTTCATGAATTTACAAGAATTGAGATCTAGGGAAAAGCTTATCGCTTAAAGCTAGCAACAGGTTATTTAGGTTTGCGTCTGTAGTTTTGCCTTGAGACGAGCAGATATCCGCTCTTGGATACGAGAATCTTGCCAGTATCTCCGCCATCCTAAAGGCCCTAATAATAAGAAATCTGCTGCTAGTTTAATTAAGTTGGGAGATTCTCCATGGACTATTGCTGCTAGGGTTGTATTCACTTCTGTGGAGAAAAAAGCTACTTTTGCTACTTCACTTTTGGGTTTGACGTGAAGATGCTTGTCAACTACTACACGCATCTGTTGCCGAAATTCTGCGACACTAGAGCTACGACGGATTGTCTGAGAATCGCCATGAACCCTAAATGCAGCCAGCGGTTTAGCGATATAATAGGTATCGCCCATTGAGGCTAGCTTGAGCCAAAAATCCCAGTCTGCGGTGTACCAAAGTTCGCTGTTTAATACTCCTACATCCAAAGCAGTTTGTCGATTGAATACGGGAGAGGGAATAGCAATAAAGTTCTGCACTAATAATTTCTCTCGCATTTTTTGAGCGGAGAAGACTTGGGACTTACCCCCTAAAGGACATTGCCATAAACCCAAAGGTTTGTCTTGACCATCAATAAATACTGCATCGTGAAGGTAAAGACTGGCTTGGGGGTAAGCTGCGATCGCCTGTTTTAGTTTTGGCAATCGTCCTTCTAGCCAGAGATCGTCCTGGTGTAGAAAACAGGCATATTTTCCTGTCGCTACAGACAAGGCATGATTGGTATTGGCTACCCAGTTACCCTGTCTGGCTTTGGTGATTAGCTTAATGTTGAGCTTGTTTTGATAGCTGTCTACAATCGAGAGCGTATTGTCGGTTGAGCCATCATCAATGACAACACACTCTATTAGATCGTCTTGTTGCACTACTACAGAATCAAGAGCAGCAGCTAGATATTTACTGCCATTGTAGGTAGGAATGATTACCGAAAGCCAAGGCTGTTTAATCATCGTTTTAATCCCAAGATACTTAAGAAAAAGCTAGAGAAAATTGCCTGAATACCCAAAGCCAAACAAGTTACACCAGGAATAACTATCGGCATGGTTTCGGTAGGATTGAGCGAGCCAAAATCGTGTTGTCCCCAGATATCGAAGGCATAGACTGAAGTACCAGTCCCGATCGCTAACAAAACGCATCCCGCAATTAAGCCAGTCTCTAAATTGAGATATTCAAACAGTCTGTTTAAGCGTCTGTCTTCGGGTAAGAGTCCTTCACTGATGCCAAACACCTTGGTAAATAGGGCAAACATCAAAATCTGAAAGCCAATTGTCATTGCAGTAGATGAATAAAGCAAGCTATGGACTTTAGGACTTGGCAGTAGAGATAGAGTTGCTAAAAAGCCAGCCAACATTAAGAAGATTCCAGGATAGAAAAAGAGCCAGCGAGGACTATACATTAACAAGAAACGCAGATGTCTCCAGCCATCACGCCAGGTTTTGAGGTGAGGAGGACGACTACGACCATCAGGAGATAGGGTAGTAGGTACTTCAGTAATCTGCATTTTATGAAGAGTAGCTTTGACTACCATCTCGCTAGCAAATTCCATACCTGTAGTCTGTAGATCTAGAGCAGAAATCGCATCTTTGCGAAAGCCTCTCAAGCCACAGTGGAAATCATTACAAGGACTGCCAAACAAAAGCTTACCGATCGCCGTTAAGACAGGGTTACCTAGGTAGCGATGCAGAAAAGGCATTGCCCCTGACTCAATCCCACCTTTAAAACGATTACCCATGACTAGATCGTAGCCATTGCGTAACTTTCTGAGAAAGGGATTGAGATTGCTAAAGTCGTAACTGTCGTCGGCATCGCCCATGATTATATACTCGCCTTTAGCTGCCGTAATCCCACCCATGAGCGCGCTACCATAGCCTTTGGCTGGCACGTTGACCACTGTGGCACCGAGCTGGTTAGCGATTTCCTGAGAGCCATCTGTACTGCCGTTATCGGCGATAATTACTTCTCCTGCAAGGTCGTTTTCGGCGATAAACCACTGAGCCTTTTTGATGCAGGTTTCTAAGGTTTCTGCTTCATTGAGGCAGGGCATGACGATCGAAATTTCGATCGCACTCTTTTGCTCTAAGCGATCCATACGTCGATTAAACGGTGTTTCTCTAGTACTGATGTTCCCTAACATGATCGATCCTCTTTTTTTTTGATAATTGGTAAAAGTTTTAGACCTGATTTTTATTTACAGATCCTTTGGATTTCGATGCTCTTGAATTAATAGCTAAACTCAAAAAAATAAAATATGCGATAACTAATAATTCTTGCCAAGAAATCTGTTTGATTACTGTTTATAAAACGCTTATTTAATAAGGTTTATAGAAAACAAATTTATTTGTTAGCAATTTTGTGCCGTTTTCATTTCGATAAATTATTAGGTAATATAATCGATTTTTTTACTTTCTCTTGTATTTTAAAATTATGACGATTAAGACAGTTTAAAGCTATTTTGGCAAGATTGCCATAGCACAAAAATTATAAAAAAATAGATAATCAGAAGACTTTAATTTAATAATTAAGCTTCTATTAAGAAAATATCTAATTTGTGTAAAAGTCTGGTGAATGTAAGTAGCAAGAAGCGAGGAACGAAAACGAGGTGGAAAAAATCTTGTCTAAATAGATCGATCTGGGATCGCCACCGATAGTTTTTATTTACAATTACTCTATAAGCCTAGATAACTGCCATTAATACGGAGATTTTTGGTTTCCGATGCCATTTAAACAAAAAGTAATCGTAATCCTGTTGTTTAGCGCGATCGCCCTTTTAACTTTAGTTTCCGAGGGCGTTCGTCTGTTAACTGAGTCTTGGTGGTTTGAAGCAGTTGGTTTTGAGGCGGTTTTTTGGCAGCGAATTACTTGGCAGGTGGCTATCTGGGTGGGGACGTTTGCTGTTTTTGTTGGTTTTTTAGGATTTAACTATTGGCTGGCTTTACGTCTGACGGGCGATCGCGCCTTCCGTTTCCTGGAATCTAGCGAATTTGAACCCTATACTGATAAAATTGCTAATTATATTGCTTATCTGCTGATTTTCTTGGTTTCTCTTTCCGTTGCCAACCTTGGTGCTGCTGACTGGGAAGTTAGCCTAAAATTTTTTAATGCCACTCAATTCCAAATTGTTGACCCAATTTATCAACAAGATCTGGGTTTTTATCTCTTTCGTTTGCCTCTATTAGATAATTTGGAAAATTGGTTTCTAACTTTATTAATTGCGGGATTGATTTTAGCAGTATTGGTTTATATCTTCAAAGGTATATTACTTTTTGATTGGAAATGGAAAAGTCTCCTGATTGAACCTAAATGGCAAAAATTACTCACAAGACCGATTAAAACTCATCTAAGTTTGCTCTTAGCCGCGATCGCCCTCGATATTGCCGTGGATTTTTGGCTGGAGCGTTATGAATTACTCTATTCTTCTACGGGAGTAGTTTGGGGTGCAGACTATACCGATACCCACGCTCGTCTGTTTGCCTTTTGGATGATGATTGTGGCTTCGGTACTATTGGGGTTGTGGTTAGTTATCGCTACCTGGTCGAACAAACTGACTTTGCCCATATACGGTATTGGTATATATGCGATCGTTTTAATTCTTTTTAATGGGACTTTTCCTCAACTGCAACAGCGTTTCATCGTCGAACCAAACGAATTAACCAAGCAGATGCCCTATATTAAACACAATATTCAGTTTACCAGACAAGCTTACGATCTCGATCGCATAAATACAACCGATTATCAACTCGATCCTCAACCCAACCCCGATATCCTAGCAGACAACCAAGCCACCATTGATAATATTCGTCTTTGGGACTATCGACCGCTTCTCAGTACCTATCGACAACTACAGGAAATCCGTTTCTACTATCGATTTAATGATGTCGATGTAGACCGCTACACTCTCAATGGCGATTACCGTCAGGTCATGCTTTCTCCCAGAGAATTTGACTACAGTCAAGTTCCTTCCTCTGCTAAAACCTGGGTCAACCAGCGACTAAAATACACCCATGGTTATGGTTTAGTCATGAATCCAGTTAATGAAGTTACCGTAGATGGCTTACCAGTCTTGTTCATCAAAAATATTCCTCCAGTCTCCCAGACAGATCTAGCCATTAAAGAACCGGCAATTTACTATGGCGAATTGACCCAAGACTATATCTACACGGGAATGGATACTCTGGAATTTGATTATCCTCGTGGGGATGAAAATGCCTTTATCAAATACAACGGTCTTGGGGGAGTACCGATTAATAACTGGTGGCGCAGGTTGGCATACGCCTACGATCGCGGTAGCCTCAAAATCTTAACCTCCAACTACTTTACTCCAGAGTCTCGCATCCATTACTATCGCCAAATATCCGAGAGGGTAAGTCACGTCGCGCCTTTTCTCAAGCTGGACAAAGATCCTTACATAGTCGTAATCGACGGACGACTAAAATGGATTATTGATGCCTATACTACCAGTAGCCGTTATCCCTACTCCGAAGCTGTTGCCCACGAACAGCAAACCGATCTAGTTACTAATAAAAATACCAACTATATTCGCAACCCCGTCAAAGTTGTCGTCGATGCCAAAGATGGCACGATGCAGTTTTATGTCATAGACGAAAACGAACCAGTCTTAGCTACCTACCGCAAGATCTTTCCCAATTTATTCCAAGGTAAAGATACTATCCCGCCACAGATAAAGGCGCATTTTCGCTATCCCCAGGATTTATTTGAAATCCAAGCCAAAATGTACTCCATCTATCACATGGAAGACCCCCAAGTATTTTACAATCGTGAGGATGTTTGGCGATTTGCCACCGAAATCTACGATGGTCAACAACTCCAAGTCGAACCAGACTATCTAATTATGAAATTGCCAGGAGAAACCGCAGCAGAATTTGCCCTGATCTTACCCTTTACTCCTGTAAATAGAGACAACATGATTGCTTGGATGGCCGCTCGTTCTGATGGCGATAACTACGGTAAACTGAGACTATATGAGTTTCCCAAACAAGAACTGATATATGGTCCATTTCAGATCGAAGCCAGAATCGATCAAAATCCCGAAATTGCCGAACAAATCACTCTCTGGAGTCAACGAGGTTCAAAAGTAATTCGCGGGGATATTTTGGTTATTCCGATTGATGGTACGATTCTCTACGTTCAACCCCTGTATCTGCGCGCCGAACAAGGGGAATTACCAGAATTAGCTCGAATTATTGTCGCTTACGATCGGCAAATAGTCATGACCCCCACCCTACGACAATCCTTGGCTGCGGTATTCGATCGAGTCCCGCCACAATTCATTCCATCGGCTAGATCTAATACCAGCAATTCTGCTGAGAGATCGGCATTAGAAATCTATCAACAAGCACAACAAGCTTTGCAAGAAGGTAACTGGATCGAATACGGACGCTATCAACAACAGTTACAGGATATTTTGCAGGAGTTAGAAAGATAAAAAATTAATTGCTAAAAAACCCTACTTGACATGATATTATATTCATAATGAGGAAGTGTGCGTCAAGCGACTCCGTACGCATTAGAGATAGTAGGGTGAGCATTACAAGAGATCTGAAGCGAAATGGAGCGTTGACTAATGCTCACCGCAATAATTATATTTATTGTCAAAATTATTTTCATTAATTTGGTGGGCAATAATCTAGTTGAAAAATGCTGATTGGTTCTGATAATTTTTTGCCCACCCTACAGACTTGACACGATCTTATATTCAGAATGGGAAAGTGTGCGTCAAGCGACTCCGTACGCATTAGAGATAGTAGGGTGGGCATTATAAGAGATCTGAAGCGAATAAGTCATCTGCACCAGCATTACCAAACAGCAAGTCATCTCCCAAACCGCCAGCTACGGTATCGTTGCCACCGCGACCATAAATTATTACCTCCGCCGACTCAGTTCCAACTGGGGTTTCCGCCTCATTAGTGCCGTCAATAGTTTCGGCAGTTTCAGAGAAATCTATCACATCAATAAATATTGCTGATGGTACGCCGAAGTTACCATTGGCATCTTGACTTTCAACCACAATCGTATGGCGACCTGGTTCGAGATCGCTAGTGTCAATTGTGCCTACCAGTTCTTCTATCGAACTATCTAACTCTCCATCTGCTGCTTCTAAATCGAAGAATTCGGCATTTTCTTCCCAAGGAAGAGTATTAATTGTGTAACGCGCCTGGGCAATACTACGTATAGAGTCGGTTTATCTTCGACTCCACTATCTTTGTTGGTTAGTTCGATCGCATGAATGTCATATCCTGGCTCACCCCCAGGAGTAACTTTATCGTAGCTATCGCCAATATCGATCCATTCCGCAATCTCTGGGTTAGCCTCTGCCAACGGTGAAGTTTACGATTTAGATCATTATTGGGTCAAAAAAAACACCAAATCACCAAAATCGCTTCTGGCTTGTGTAAAAGTATTCTGGCGGGGAAATCTACCGCTAAAGCTCGGTTAAAATAATACTATACAAAGAAAGGCGATCGCTGGTTTTTCGATTAAAGACTAAATACTGCCTCCGCTTCTCTATCTTCCTATTTACTCGTTTCTGCTTGCCGATGTCTCCCGATCCCGTCCGCCTAGAAATCTTTAACAACCTTTATCAATTTATTGCCGAACAAATGGGCATCGTGCTGCAAAATACCGCAGCCTCGGTAAATATTAAAGAGCGATTAGACTTTTCCTGTGCGATCTTCGATCGCGATGGTTTACTAGTAGCTAATGCACCTCACATTCCCGTACACCTTGGCTCAATGAGTGCCAGCGTCAGTAGTTTAATTGCCCAGTTGGGAGAGGAAATCAAACCAGGAAATGTTTATCTATCTAATAATCCCTATAATGGGGGGACTCATTTACCCGACGTTACCATAATCACCCCTGTATTCAAACCAGATTTAGCCCAACCCATATTTTATGTGGCATCTCGCGGACACCAAGCAGACATTGGCGGGATTACGCCTGGTTCGATGCCACCCGACAGCAAAAATATCGAAGAAGAAGGAGTTTTGTTTGACAACTTTTTATTAGTTGAAGCAGGAAACTTCCAAGAAACCGCAATTAGAAAACAACTAACAGAACATATCTATCCCGCACGCAATCCAGAACAAAATATCGCTGATTTTCAGGCACAAATTGCAGCTAACAACCGAGGGGTTAACGAACTGCTGAAAATGGTCGAACAATATGGATTAGATACAGTTCAGACTTATATGGGTTTTGTCCAAGACAATGCCGAAGCAGCAGTAAAAAAAGCGATCGCCTTGCTCAGCGACGGCGAATTTAGTTGTCAGCTGGACAATGGTGCAACTATTCAAGTCAAAATCACTATCGATCGCCAAAATCTTCAGGCAAAGATCGATTTTACGGGTACATCAAGCCAACTCGATAACAACTTTAATGCTCCTGCTGCGGTATGCCAGGCAGCCATTTTATACGTGTTTCGCACTTTGGTAAAAGATAAGATCCCCCTCAATGCGGGTTGTCTCAAACCCTTAAAGATTATTATTCCCGAAGGTTGTCTGCTCAATCCTCAATATCCTGCTGCGGTAGTGGCGGGTAATGTGGAAACCTCCCAAAATATCACCGACTGTCTTTATGGTGCTTTGGGAGTTATGGCTGCTTCCCAAGGAACAATGAACAATTTCACCTTTGGTAACCACAGATATCAATATTATGAAACTATCTGCGGTGGTTCGGGTGCGGGGAAAAACTTCCACGGTACTGATGCAGTGCAAACACAGATGACTAATTCTCGGCTTACCGATCCTGAAATCCTAGAGTTACGCTTCCCCGTAGTTTTAGAAGAATTCAGTATTCGTCAAAATAGTGGCGGAGCGGGAATTTATCATGGCGGTGATGGTGTCGTGCGGAAAATACGCTTTCTCGAACCAATGACGGCAGGAATTCTCTCCAATCGTCGTCAGGTTGAACCTTTTGGTTTGGCAGGAGGAACACCAGGAAAAACTGGTAAAAATTATCTTCAAAGAAAGAATAATACGATTGAAAAACTAGATGGCAAGGCTACTGTAGAAATACATTCAGGAGACACTTTGGCAATCGAAACCCCTGGTGGTGGGGGGTATGGAGCAGAGGGAATAAGGAATGAGGAACGAGGAACGAGGAATGAGGAATGAGGAATGAGGAATGAGGAAGTACAACTAATGACTAACTACTAACTCAAGGGGCGTAGAAATGAGGAAACCTCATCAGTTTATACGCGGAGTCGAACTCCGAACTCCCATTCAAACAGATTTTTACTGAGTTCAGATTATTTAAGTTTTTTCTAATTTAGTTTTAAGTTTTGCCTTGTAACTTATTCGTTGAGTAGCAAAGCGAAATACACAAGATAGCTTTCTCAAGCCTATTGAAATTCAAATAGCTAAGCGAGAAATTGTTTTATGTTAAGTTATTATGCGATTTAATAACGAAATTGTATTTTGCGATGATTACTTTTTTGATTAGCAGCTCGAACTTTGCCGATCGCAGACAATGTTTTTTAGGAGAAATTAATACAGATGAAACTCAAATATTTAGCAACTCTAACAGCAGCAGCGATTCTTGGTTTAGGATTAGCGGGAACTCCCAATAATTTTATTAGTAGTGTCAATGCCAACCCCTGTGCGAGTACTAACCCCTGTGCGGGAGTCAACCCCTGTGCCAGTGTAGATCCTTGTGCAGGGGCTAACCCCTGTGCGGGAGCCAACCCTTGTGCTGCTGCTGCTGATTCTGCACCTATGGTTTATATTGAATCTGCTAGTGGCTTGGCTATTCGAGGTACAGATCCTGTTGCTTATTTTACAGAAGGGCAGGCTGTAGAAGGAAGTAGCGAATATGAAACTGAATGGAATGGTGCAACCTGGAGATTTGCCAGCGCGGAAAATCAAGAATTGTTTGAGGCAGATCCTGAAGCCTATGCTCCTCAGTATGGTGGTTACTGTGCCAAAGCCTTGAGTGAAGGCAATGTAGTGTCTACCGATCCTGAAGCTTGGAAAATTGTCGATGACAAACTCTATCTCAACTATAGTCCAGCAGTACAGCAGCAGTGGGAACAAGATATTGAAGGGAATATCACTCTAGCAGATGAAATGTGGCCCGATGTGTTGGTGGGAGCGACTGTCTTTGAGTAGGCTTGAGATAAAGAAGAAGGAGTAAGGAAAGAGGAGTGAGGAAAAATTAAAATTTTACTTTTTTCTTCCTCTTGTTTCTGGTAGATCGATAAATACCCTTTGATTTGGTTCAATACCCTCAAGAATTTGAGTTTTGTCTCCCAGAAATAAACCTACCTTAACAGGCTGGAATTCTGGCCGATTATTTTTTCCTGGGATCATCACTCCTTGTTCGCCATCTTGGGTAAAAATTGCTACGGTAGGAACTACTAAGCTATCGCTTAGTTCTTCTCCGATAAAGGTGACATCAACATTCATTTTGGAGCGGAGAATACCTTGTCCTGTCAGTAGCTTTACCCGCACTTCAAAGGAAGTAACATTTTCTTCAATTACAGCTTCGGGAGCAATACGTTTAATTTCGCCGAGGAATTCTCGCTCTGGATAGGCATCGGCAACAATTTTTACCTTTTGTCCTGGTTGTAGTTGACCGATATCTAACTCTGCTACTTTAGCAACTACCTCTAGTCCCTGAGCTAGAGCCAAAATCGAAGTTGCCGAGGCTGATGCCGTACTAGAACCAGAAGTACTAGGAGCGACAAAAGAACCTTCTACGGCATATCTTTGGGTGACGATACCATCAAAAGGAGCTTTGACGATACTATCATTGTA
Source organism: Pleurocapsa sp. MO_226.B13 (assembly GCA_030064795.1). The sequence goes on from JASJEI010000349.1 coordinate 16,507, forward strand.
TTGAATTTGCGATCGCTCTAAGGAGGCTTCAGCTTTCTCGAAAGAGGCTTCTAGGGAGGCAATTTCATCGGGGGCGGTTGTCTGTCTTTGTTCTAAAGCCAACCTAGCTTCTTTGATTTCGGCCTCGATCTGTTCTACTTCTGAACCCCCTGTAGTCCTCAGTTGTTCGAGTCGTTGACGCAGTTCGTTAATATTAGATTGGGCATTTTGATAATCATTGCTGATTTCATCAAAAGCATCTTGAGTAATTGCTCCCTGTTCTAAGAGATACTGATTGCGTTTCAAACGCTCTTTTACCAGTTGGAGACGAGACTCGGCAGCATTAATCTGAGCTTGGGTTTGTTCGATGTCTTTAGGAATTCTATTCTGGACTTGGTTTAAGCGAGCAACAGCTTGTCTCAGTCTGGCTTGTGCTTGAGCAATTTCAGCATTGACTTTTGCCTTTCCTTCGGCAAAGTTGGCACGACTCTGTTTTAGTTCGGCTTCTGTTTGAGTAATTTGGTTGGCGAGTTCGGCATTTTCCATGATCGCAAGAGTTTGTCCCGCGCTAACGCGATCGCCCTGCTCTACTAAGAGTTTGACTAAGCGAGCGGGTTCTTTGGGGCTGACATTGACACTTTTAATTGGTTCGACTCTACCGCTAGCATCAATTTCTACATTTAAATCTGCTTCTGTTACTTCTACAGTTAGAGCATTTAAATCGATTTTTCTGCTGGGATTTTTAACTACTTGAAAGGCGACTAAACCGAGGGAAGCTAGGGTTAATGCCAATAATCCCGTGACAATAGCCCGATTGTATTTTGATTTACGATTTATAATTGATTTCATTGATAGGGTATGGTTATTTCTGGCGTTTCGACCGAGCCTCGATTATCAATTTAGTAACGACTAATCGGGTTCTGGTCGTCATAGTCAGTAGCTTTACTAGTTAATTTAAGGATTTAAATGAAGATATATAACTATTTCGCGCCTCCTCAGTTATCATCTTCTAACTTTATGTTAACTTTATTATTTATCAAAAAACAGGATTTAGCTTTAAATCAATAGCACTAGTTCGATCTACAAGCTCGATCGCCTCAAGAAAATTTGCCGTTAGGTAAGAGAATGAAGTAACTTGAGAGTATTAATCAACGTTGAAAATTTACAAATAGTACTGTGCCTAAACTTAACTGGTTAATTTCTCTCATAGCTTGTGCTGGCATTTCTAGTCTATCTTTGCCAGTTAGGGGACAAGCTGTACTACCATATGTACCCAAACTAGATTCAGAAAAGTTAGAAACACAAGGACTACAGTTGCTACAAGATGCCGTTCAACTGATTCGGTTTCAGCAGTATGACTTGGCATTGCCTAGAGCGGAATTAGCAACTCAATTAGCTCCGAAAAATTACGAAGTTTGGTTTATTTTGGGGAGTCTGTATATCCAGCAGCAAGAAATAGAACAAGGGGTAAAAGTTCTCGAAAAAGCGGAATCTCTAGCACCAGAACAAGAAGGAATTTTATTTAGCTTGGGGAATGCCTACTTTCAACAGGGAAACTATGAAGCAGCTAGAGAAAAGCTAGAAAAAGGATTGGAAATCGAAGAAAATTCCCCAGAAGCACTGTTCGATCTGGGTAACACTTACCTTAAGTTATCCGAATTTGATAAGGCAATCGACTCCTACGAAGAAGCTTACGCCCTAGAAGCGACTTTTTGGCCCGCATTGAATAATGTCGGTTTAGTAGAATACGAACAGGGCGATCGCGATGAAGCAATGGAAAAATGGGAAGAGGTAATCGAAGTAGATAGTCAGCAAGCAGAACCCCAGTTAGCCTTGGCAGTAGCTTTATTTACTGAAGGAGAAGTTGAGGAAGCGATCACCATGGGGAAAGCAGCTTTAGAGTTGGATAGTCGCTATGCAGATATTCAATTTCTCATAGATAATCTTTGGGGAGAACAGTTAATCGAAGATACTCGCAAGTTTTTGAGCAACCCTGAAATACAAGAAATTGTCTCTAGTTTCGAGCAAATAACTCCAGAAGCAGAGGAAGAGGAAGAATCACAGCTATCTCCTACTCCCTAACTCGATTTTTGTCTCACTTGCTTGTTTCTCGCTGGCAAAAGCGATCGCCCTTATTGGCATCAGAACTTCTACACCATCGATCGCACAAGCCCCCGATAAAATAGCAAGTAAAATAGATGGTTTCTCTTTTGAGTATACGTGCGAGAATACGGACAATATAGATGTTAATGAGGAAGGTTTGAGCTTTATCGAACGTACCAACCGCAGGCTTCAAGCAGACATCATAAGGCAGACAACCGAGCAATGGGATGAGTTGGCAAATGAGCTACTAACCGCGATTAAAACAAAGATAGAATCTAATCAAGAGCGTTCCAGCTAATCCAAACACTACACCACTGAGAAGTGGAAACGAAGCTAAGTAGATCGGCTTCTTGAAAGAGAAGAACATCAAATTATCCACTGTCTCCAGAACAAAAGCAAGTTTGGGATCGCTTTTCGGGCGATCGACGAAAAACTCACGATTTTACTACATAGAATTTATCTCACTAAAAACTGATAGAGATAGTTTGGTAGCTATTGAGAATTTACCTGGTTTCCCTTGAGAGATACACGAGTATAAGCATAGTAATGTTCTGCCTCTACCAGTGAAGTTATTTGAAGTACTCCCAACCATCTACGATCGCTGTCATCAGTAATTTCCCAGTTGCGCCAGATAGAATTTTCCTTATTACCGCGATCGATTTCCTCCCATCCTTCTCGTTCAAAGTAGGTAGCGTAATGTGACATTAACTCGTCTAAACTGAGAGCGGTTTGCAACTTAGCCTCCGCGCTAGATTGAAGATCGCCGTTTCCTCCTGAAGCTCTGATAATCTTTAAGTTTGGTGGAGAAGGTAAGATTGGTAGTGGAGCGTAAGTGATTCTTGGTCTGCTGGGATTATCTAGCTCCCAAATATCGAGCAATACTCTAGTAATACTTTCTGTTTGAGATTCTTGAGACGACTGTGTAGGAATTGCTTCAATATCGAGTTCCCTATTTTGAGCTAAATTAACAAAATGCTTATAATCCAGAGTTGGAAAAGAAGAAGGAACAAAACACCTAGATTCCATACCGATAACTTCTGCTTGCCAGCTTGTGTTGAGGCGATCGCGATAAAAATAATACAGTTGACGAGGTTCTAGTCTGACATCAAAAAAAATCTGAGTTCTGTAAAGCCATTCATCGCGGTGAGTAACGCTGCCGATAATAATTGGATTTGGAGGTAATGGAATATCGTCAGGAAAGGATTCTGGTAGTTTGCCTGCAATAACTTCTGTTTCTACGCCTTCTGGCGAATGTATTAAACGTTCAATTAATTTGTAAAGAGAATTAAGATTGTCGTGTGAAAATGAAATCATTAGACAAAATTGGCTATTATTTACTATTTTAGAGACGATTTAGGTACAAAAAGCTGCGAACAACCGCTACTAAAAGCGCGCCTATAAATACCGCCAAATTAATTGTCTGAGCGATAGTTGAACCAAGGCGATCGAAAAGCAACCCCACGATCGCAGCAGTTACGGCGATCGCAACTCCCGACCACAGCAGATTGTAACCTGCTGCTCGATTTGCTGCATACCAAATGCTTTCGCTGGAAAAGGTTTTAGCAACTCGAAATCCATACCAGTTATTAGGTGGCACTTTTTCAAGAATGAGGGGATGCCGAGCCCAATGAGAAGAAGTCCAACCAACAGCCACACTAAAGATGTGTTTTTCATCTGCAAGAATCTCAAAATCAAACTAAAGTCCCAGGGTAGTCAATCGAAATTAGGAATTAAGTCTCTGGTGAATCATCAAAGCAATATTTTACGCTCGATATTCAATAATAAATCTTGGATGTGAAATGTTTTCTCGTCTTCGGCAACTTAAAACCTATCCTTTTGGCTTATTTCTCTGGTTGGAATGGATTTTATTAGGCTCGGCACTTCTATCGGCACTTCTAGTAGATTTACCCAATACCTATGTATGGGCGGAATTTAATAATCCTGATGTTTCGTCCCAGATGGGATTTATACTTTCTTTGTTATCTATGCTGGCATTAGGGATAATAGGCTTAAGGTTTCCTCACAAGTCCCATAAATGGCGTTATTTCTGGTTACAAGTTGCTTTAATTTGGCTACCGACTATTTATAATTACAAAATTTCTTTATCTCTGTTTTTATATTTAATTGTGGTTATACGTAACGGTCTTGTGTTTAAACCAAAGACGTGTCAAATAGCCAACATTCTTTTATTCTTATCTTTTGTTCCATCTTTCAGGTCTTTGCCTAACTTTGAGGAATATAAAGCCCTTTTATGGAGATACCAAGCTATGACCTACGAAGATTTCCAGGGGTTGTGGATTACAATAATCATCAGCGGACTTGTTCTGTATGCCCTATGTATAATTCTTTTCTGGGTGTTGGTTAATGTTTTATAGGTAAGCCTGGGAATACTTATTTCTTTTAAGAAATTGAGATGAGAAGGCTACAAAACAAAGTGGCTCGATGCCATATTTGTTTTGTTATTTTTATACTCAATATGTTAGCATAAAATCATGTTTGTACTAGAGTATAAAATCAAAGCTAAACAAGATCAACTGGCAGCAATTGACGAAGCGATTAGGACTGGTCAATTTGTCAGAAACAAAGCTTTGCGCTATTGGCTGGATAACAAGGGAGTCAATAAATATGACTTAAACAAGTATTGTCGAATCATAGCCAAAGAATATAGTTTTGCTTCGGAATTAAACTCTACTGCTAGACAGTCATCAGCCGAACGAGCTTGGAGCGCAATTAGTCGTTTTTTTGACAATTGCAAGAAACAAGTAAAAGGGAAGAAAGGTTTCCCAAAGTTTAAAAAATATTCTCGCTCAGTTGAATACAAACAATCTGGATGGAAGCTAGACGAAGCTACTAAAAAACATATTACCTTTACCGATAAAAAAGGTATAGGTAGAGTAAAACTTGTCGGTTCAAAAGACATATATTTTTACCAACCTAAACTTATAAAACGGGTTCGATTGATACGCAGAGCCGATGGTTACTACTGTCAGTTTTGTATTGCGATTGAGGTATTTGAAGATGTTGAACCTACGGGTAAAGCAATTGGTTTAGATGTAGGCTTGAAATATTTCTACGCTGATAGTGCCGGTCATACTGAGGTTAATCCTAGATTTTCTAGGCAGGGTGAAAAGAGATTAAATAAGCTCAATCGTCGTAAGTCTAGAAAATATAGAAAAGGACAAAAGCAAACCAATAATTATCATAAAGCGAGAAATCGTTACGCTCTTTTACACCTGAGAATAAGTAGACAACGGGAAGAACACGCTAAGAAAGTAGCGCGTACCGTATGTACTTCTAACGATTGTATTGTCTATGAAGACTTACAGGTCAAGAATTTAGTCCGTAACAGCAAACTATCTAAATCAATATCTGATGCTGGTTGGACTCAATTCCGTAGATGGATAGAATATTTTGGCTGGAAGATGGGCAAAATAACCGTTGCTGTTCCACCACAATACACATCTCAAGATTGTCCCTCATGCGGGAAACGAGTTAAAAAATCTCTCTCAACTCGCACTCATGTTTGCAGTTGTGGGTATACGGAAGATAGAGATATAGCAGCTAGCATTAATATCCTAAAACAAGGATTATGTACCGCAGGGCATGCGGGAACTTACGCTTTAGGAGATTTGCCCTCTTGGTCAGTTGGTGCAAACCTGTTGGCTAATGGCGAGTCGTTGAGTAAAGAATCCCTTACGCCTTTAGGCTAAGGGAGTGTCAA
>JASJEI010000350.1 GCA_030064795.1 Pleurocapsa sp. MO_226.B13
GACATCACCAATTCGAGTGCTGGGAATAAGTCACCTGATTGGATTTTTGGAGAAACTAGAGTCAATTTAGGAAGTTGCATTTAGATTATTTCTAACAAACTTCCATTTACTCATATTTTCTGCTTAACCGAACAGTATTGCAACAAGTACCTGCTTCCATTGCCGAAGCCACCCGCATCGCCTTTTTAATATCGCGAGTATGTACGCCAGATGCCAGACCATAGGGAGTTCCATTAGCGATTTGGATTGCCTCTGATTCTGTCTCGAATTTCAAAAATTTCCGCCAGTTTAATTGCAGAAAGAGGAGTAGCACTAGCTGGTTTATGCACCATCGTATTTCCCGCAGCCAGGGCTGCTGCAATCTTAGCTCCCGCTTGCAGGAGAGGAAAATTAAAAGGTGTAATTGCTGCAACTACCCCGACTGGTTCGCGGACGACCATCGCGTACATATCTTGGTGTTCGGGTGCTGGTTTAACTTGCCGTGTAGCTCCTTCAATCTCTGGTGCCATGCCACCGTAGTAACGAAATAGATCGCTCATGATGCGAACATCTATATTTTCCCCGAAGTAAAGTGGTTTACCCATATCTAGGGTTTCGCATAAAGCTAGATCGTGGGCGTGTTCGTCCATTAAATCGGCTGCCCGTACTAAGATACGCTGTCGGTCGTGACCAGAAATCCGCGACCAAGAACCTTCATCAAAAGCTTGCCGTGCTGCTAGAATTGCATCCTCAACATCCTTGGCTGTTGCCATAGGCACTTCAATGGTTGCTGCTTCGGTGGCTGGATTAATGGTAGGTTTGGTTTTACCATCAGCAGAATCAAGCCATTGACCATTAATATAGAGTTTGGCTGCTTCGATCGGTGCCGGAGGAGGTGAAATTTGAGGTGACATAGAAAATACCTCTGCAAATATGATTCACAACACCAGAATTTTATGATTATTGTCTTTCTCAAACAATGTGAGCTTTTATCATAGGATTGAAACTCCTAGCTTAAAGAAAGCGATCGCGCTATAGGTTATTTAGGCAACTTTGGTTAAAAATCTGGAAAAATTTGCTCTAATAGGTTAATTTACTCTGTAAATTATTGACTACTATCAAAAACTAAAAACTAGCGAGTTAAGTTAAGTTACTAATTGATGAGCAACAGTCAAATTCATCTTATCGACACAGCTACTAAACAATCTTTTCCCGCAGCACCCCAAGGTACAGTATTAAGTTCGAGTATCGATCTTGGCTGGCAAGGAATTACAGTAGAACTTCATTCTCTTCCTCCCATTGAATACCCCGAACACTACATACAAGGACATCGTTTAGCGGTAATGCGTCGGGGTAAGCCAATTACTTACGAATGGAAAGAGGCTGGTAGTTGGAAAAGAAGACAAACTCATCCAGGATCGTTCTTTTTACAATCTCACGGCACTCTTAACGCTCCTCGTTGGTTTGAACCATTTGAGATCTTGGCAATCGCTCTCGAACCTGCTTTTGTAGCTCGATGCTTTCAAGAGACGATTAATTGTGACTTCCTTCGTTTTCAAGAATGTCGGGCTGAGTTCGATCCTCATATCGCTCAATTTTCGACTTATTTTGAAGCTGAGTTACAGAATAATAATTACGGTGGTACTCTTTACGGAGAATCATTGGCTTTAGCATTTTCCTTGTATTTATTAGAAAAACACGGCGATCGCTCCTTACCTTTACCTCGCCCTAAAGGTAAGCTATCATCTCTGCAATTAAAAGAAGTAATTGAGTATATTCACACTTATTTAGATTCAGAGTTAAGCCTGACGAAATTATCAACCCAACTCAATCTCAGTCCCTTTCACTTCGCCCGATTGTTTAAAAAGTCTCTGGGTTTATCGCCTCACAAATATGTATTACAGAATCGCATAGAAAGAGCCAAAAAATTGATTAGAGTTTCTTCTAATATTCCTTTGAGCGATATTGCTTTGCAAGCTGGTTTTTACGACCAAACCCATTTTGGTAAAGCCTTTAAGAAATATGTAGGGGTTTCTCCGAAAGCTTTTTCTAAGCTATAGGCATAACAACTTTTAATTTACAGAAGCTAAATTATTTCCATCGCTTTTAGACAAATTTATCTTCGGTGCTGTTCCATCCAATGGATAGCCCAATCAACTAATGGACGCTGTTTCATAAAGCGTACTGTAGCTTGCCCTAATTTATAAATTAGAGAACAGTGAACAATTATAGTCTGTCCTTCTCTTATTCCACAAGCTTCAAGCTGCTTGGATAAGTAGTCGATCGTTAATGGAATCATCTATTGGCTTTCGGGTTAGTAACAGAAAGAGAGGATATCTTTGTTTATCTAAAATTTAATTATGTAGTTCAAACACATATTTAGCAAGAATTTACTATTTTTCAAAATATTGGCTTTGTTATTCTGACTTCAAAGTTTAGAGGATCTAGCAAATGAATACTCGTCGTGAACTTATCCAGGGTGTTGCCATGACTGCTACAGGAACAGTTTTAGGGGCTTTGTCTTCTCGTAAAACTGCAACTGCATCCACTCAAAAACCCATTGCTCAAAATACTCCTCTTCCCGAATCAGCCAAACTCTTATCGGGTAAAGTAGCTCTGGTAACTGGTGCTGCTCGCGGTATTGGCAGAGCGATCGCGGTTGACTATGCTAGAAATGGAGCTAATGTAGCCTTACTCGATCTTGCCGATCCTACTGGAGGAATGGCGATCTCTGGTTATCGTCTGGCTAACGAACGAGAGTTAGATGAAGCAGTGGCAGCAGTAGAAGCAGAAGGGGTTAAGGCTCTCAAACTCAAGGTTGATGTCCGAGATTATGCAGGGATGAAGGCAGCAGCAAAGCAAACTGCTAGAGAGTTAGGGAGTTTGGATATAGCAGTAGCGAATGCGGGTATTTGTATCTGGACGACAATTGAAAATGCCAACGAACAACAATGGCGCGATACGATCGATGTCAATATCAACGGAGTGTTTAACACTATTCAAGCAGTCATTCCCCAGATGAAAGCCCAAAATGCTGGACGAATTATTACTTTAACTTCCATTGGTGGTCGTCAGGGAGTTGTAGGGAACGGTGCATATCCGACTACCAAATGGGCAGTAATTGGGCTAACTAAGTCCGCAGCGATAGAATTAGGTTCTGCTAATATTACCGTAAACGCGATCGCCCCAGGCCCCGTTAATACTCCTCTATATCGTTCTCAAGGTCAGTTGCAATCGATGGGATTAAACAGCTTTGAACAACAAGATGAAGTAGTCGGTCAATTTTTGCCCTTAAAAACTGCTCCAGCCCTCGATCCTCAAGATATTGCCGATACTGCTACTTTTTTAGCAAGCGATCGCGCTAAGTTTATCTCTGGTGAAGTGGTAGATGTCGCCCTTGGTTATAATGCTGCCTATACTGCTTAGTTGTAAAAGGCAAAAAAATATAATTGAGCGATCTTCCACGGTAGTAGAAAATTAAAACGCCCTAACAAAAAATACTCAATCGCTACTTTTCCAACTGGAAAAATTTATAATTGCGACCTTAGCGCAGCAGCAAATATTGCTGCTCGTTATTGGGCGTACAAACTTAGACTGATCCACCGAAAGGATGGGCGGTTATCTAGGGATAAAAATTCCGGAGATAAATCGAGAATGCCGATTACTCTATCTGTTTTGTGGGATAGGGAAGCTGAAGAGTGTATTGCGTAGCAATCAATAGTCAGTAGTATTCACAACAGACAATCCTATTAAATTAATAGGTAAAGAGCAAGGAATAGGGAACAAACCATCTACCCTATATTTACCAAGGAATCACGCCATCTTCGTTAAAGAAACCACCACTAGCTCCATCTTCACCCAGAGTCGCTAACCGGACGATAATGCGAACGCCTTCGTCAACCGTTCTGGGTGCAGCCTCAGAGCCAAGGTCGGTTTTGACCCATCCAGGACAAATAGAATTAACTTTGATAGTAGTATCAGATAACTGTTTTGCGAGTTGAACGGTCAGAGCATTGAGTGCTGTTTTGGAGGTGTTATAAGCTACAGTATTGATGCCGTAGTATGGAGACTCTGGATTTGATTGGTCGGTTAGCGAGCCAACGGAAGAGGAGACATTGACAATGCGCCCCGCAGTTGATTTTCTTAACAGGGGAAGAAATTCGCGAATGGCGAGGAAAGCACCAAACACATTAGTTTGGTAAATTTGCTTCATCAGGTCTAATGGTAGTTCTTCAAAAGTAAAGATTTCTCGTGCATATTCAGGATTGATACCTGCATTATTAATCAAAATATCCAGCTTGCCATGTTGTTTCGCAACAGCTTGGACAGCATTTTTTACGCTTTCTTCATCGGTCACATCCAGTAACAAGAATTCTGCACTCAATCCCTCATCGGTCAGCGACTTAACTGCTGCTTGACCTTTTTCAGCATTTCTAGCTCCAATTAGCACGTGAATATCCTGTTTGGCAAGTTGGCGAGCAGCTTCAAAACCCATGCCCTTATTACTTCCTGTAATGAGCGTAATTGTTTTCATGATGACTCTTTTGTTGATGAACCTAGTGATAATGAAACAATAGCTCGTGTTTAAGGTGAGAAAAAGCAGTTAAAATTCAAAATACTTGTGCAGAAAGTGCAAAAGTAAAATTATGGACAAGTTAAAAAGTCTGTTGATTTTCATCCGTTCGGCACAGCACCGTAGCTTTTCGTCAGCAGCGCGACAGTTGGGGATGTCACCTTCGGCAGTGAGTCGGGCTGTGCTACGTCTAGAAGATGATTTGGGAGTTCGCTTACTACAACGTACTACCCGCAGTCTTACTCTGACGGAAGATGGTGCTAGGTTTTACGATCGCTGCCAGCAAATCTTGGCTGAACTGGAAGAAGCGGAACTGGAAGTTAAACAGGCTCAATCTTTACCCAGAGGGACTCTCCGCCTCGATTTATCCCTCGCGTTAGGGAAAATGTATATTGCTCCCAAGTTGCCTCAGCTTATTGCCAAATATCCCAATTTAAACCTAAATGTCTCCTTCAGCGATCGCATGACTGACATAATTGAAGAGGGTATTGATGCTACTGTGCGTGTAGGAATGGGTAACGATAGTCGTTTAATTATGCGAACTATGGGGACGGCATATTTAGTTACCTGTGCTGCACCTGCCTATTTACAGCAAGCAGGAACGCCGAAAACACCGCAAGAACTAGAAAGATATCGCTGCATTAATTTTATCTATCCCCAAACGCGACGGGAATTTACCTGGAAGTTTGAACTAGCTGGAGATGAGGTCGCTCTCTCTGTGCCAAGCTATTTACAATTTGATGATGCCGAAGCCGTTCTCGAAGCAGCCATCCAAGGGGCTGGTATCATTCAAGCAGTTAAATATATCGTGGCTGGTGCGATCGCCCGTGGAGAATTACAACCGATTTTGACCGACTATACGCCTCAATTGGGAACGCCAATTGCAGTCATATATCCTCAGAAACGATATCTATCCGCTAAAGTCCGTGTTTTTGTGGAATTTATGACCGAACTGATGACGAATTTGAAGCGTATTGGGGTAGTGGACTGAACAATGCCATTATTTTGCCCTAGTATGATATTTTTTTTTACTGGTAAGCGATCGCCCATAAATCACAAATAACGCAACAATCGATAACTATTAGTAATCCTTCGGTACATTCTTCAGCCGAATTTATCGAACCCAGCCTCTATCGAATCATTAACGAACTTGTTTGCTGTCCCTGCATTGTCATTGGTAGGCGATGGGATTTACTAGCGTGGAATCAAGCTGCAAAGCTGATTTATGGCGATTTAGAAAAGTTATCAGACTTAGAACGCAATGGTTTATGGCAGTATTTCATCGGTCAAACTTTTCCTGAAATATTAGAAGAACGTTCTCAGAAAGCTGTGAAGGCTGTAGCGATTTTTAGAATGGAACGCTAACCGTTCATCTGTAAGGGAGTATAAAAATAAAAAAAATTCAATCTTTGGCTAAACCCCGTCCACATTGAAAACAGGAGTTTTAACAAAAACGAATAGTTTAAAATCAAACCTTAGACTCCCTACTCCCTACTCCCTACTCACTACTCCCTACTTAAAATAGTTAACTGAAAAACTACAGGTTTCAAACTAGATGCGGTTTATATCTGGATTTTTAAAATTTTCTTCCCGATTTGTTCTCGATTGATTATTAAATTGAAATTAACATAAATTTATCAATGAGACTGCGATTGCATTAAAACAATGGTTTCGACGTAGAAGAAAATCTGATTCAGGATCTCACTTTCTTAGATACTCTTGCACCTCTGTTCACAACATAATATCGATATGCTGATGACTAACTTCTCAAGAGAAAATTCAGGTATAAATCGTAGTTCAGAAATAATTGATGAAGTTGAAGTATCATTATTGACCGCAGATAATTTGATTTTTACTAAAACAGGCAAACATCTGACTACACTTCAAGCAGCAATTTTTCGTGCAGCTTGGTCAAATCAAAAATACGAGCAAATTGCTCAAGATAATTTTTGTTCGGATATCCATATTAAGAGAGTTGGTGCTGAACTATGGGAATTGTTATCGCTAGGTTTAGAAGAAAGAGTAACTAAAAAGAGTTTCCGAGTAGCTTTAGAGCGTCGTCGAAGCTCTAACTTGAAGTTCAAAAATGTTTCGTCAGCGCCACAGTCAAAAACGGTCAAAAATTATGCTGATGGAATTGAGTTTCCTAGTGGTTCAGTACCGCTTTACTCGAATTTATACATCGAACGAACTCCAATTGAAGACCGTGCTTATAATGAAATCCAACAGCCTGGTAGCTTGATTCGGATCAAAGCTCCCGATCGCATGGGCAAAACTTCTCTGCTCTTAAGAATACTCGATCGCTCCAGTAACATTGGCATGAGAACGGTAAACTTAAATTTGCAACAGGCAGAAAAAAAAGTTTGTACTGGATTAGATAAATTTTTACGCTGGTTTTGTTTTAATGTTTCTCGACAGTTACAACTCAAACCCAAGCTAGATGATTATTGGGATGAGGATATGGGCAGCAAAGTTAGCTGCACGGCATATTTTCAAGGCTATTTGTTAACTCAAATCCACAGTCCCATAGTTTTGGCATTGGATGAAGTCAATCGTATTTTTGAATATCCCGAAATTGCTAGCGAATTCTTATCTTTGCTCCGTTCTTGGCATGAAGAGGCAAAAGTAATCGATCTTTGGCATAAACTGCGACTGGTGGTCATTCACTCTACAGAAGTTTATATTCCTCTAAATATTAATCAGTCTCCTTTTAATATTGGACTGCCTATAGAATTACCAACCTTTACCACAGAGCAAGTACGAGAGTTGGCGCAGCGTCATGGACTTGATTGGTTGAGTGGTTCCCAAATCGAGCAATTGATGCAAACGATTAACGGGCATCCTTATTTAGTTAGAGTGGCACTTTATCATCTCAGTCGCGATCGCCTTGACTTCCAGAAGTTATTAACAGAAGCAGCAACCCTCAAAGGGATTTATAGTAATCATTTACGCCGTTACTGGGTCATTCTACAGCAGCACCCAGAACTCAAGTTAGCACTCAAACAGGTAATTTATTCCCCAGAGAGTATTCACTTAGAAGCAGTTACCGCATATAAGTTAGAAAGTATGGGTTTAATTAAACTGAATAGCGATCGCGCCATCCCTAGTTGCGAATTATATCGTCTTTATTTTCGTTCACAACAGCTTCAAGATTTTGCTTAGTAACCCAAAGACAGATGAACAACTATCAATATCAAGTTGGCGGTTGTCTCAAGAGAGATGCGCCTACCTATGTACTCAGAGAAGCTGACGCTCAACTCTATCAAGCTTTAATTACTGGTCATTTTTGTTATGTGCTCAACTCGCGACAGATGGGCAAATCTAGCTTGCGGGTGCAGATGATGCATCGACTGCAAAGAGAAGGTACGACTTGTGCTTCCATCGATATGACGAGGATAGGAAGTGATAATCTTGCTCCAGCCAAGTGGTATAAAGGAATTATTTTTGAATTATCGAGGGGTTTTAATCTTTTAGGTAAATTTAATTTTAAAGCTTGGTGGCAAGAGAAAGAACATCTGTCTAATAACCAGCGATTGAGTGATTTTATTGAAGAAATCATCTTAGTTTACTTACCAACAGAGAATATTTTTATTTTTATCGATGAAATTGATAGTGTTCTCGGTTTGAATTTTCCAGTAGATGATTTTTTTGCTTTGATTCGATATTGCTATAATCAGCGAGCAGAGAATCCAGCCTATAATCGTCTTGCTTTTGTCTTGTTCGGAGTGGCAACCCCTTCAGATTTGATTAAAGACCGCAATCGTACCCCGTTTAATATTGGCAAAGCTATTGAATTACAAGGCTTTCAAGTAAATGAAGTCCAGCCGTTGGTGGAGGGATTAGTAGAAATAGTAGATAATCCATTAGCAGTAATCAAAGAGATATTGACTTGGACTTCTGGTCAACCATTTCTGACTCAAAAGTTATGTCGTTTGGTGTGGATGTCTAGTCAAGATAGGATTAACGACATAGTGCAAGTTCCTCCTGGTGCAGAGGCGTTTTGGATCGAACAGTTAGTACAAAAACAAATTATTAACAATTGGGAATCTCAAGACGAGCCAGAACATTTACGGACAATACGCGATCGCCTTCTCAGCAACGAGCAACGGGCGGGGCGGATACTGGGATTGTATCAGCAAATTCTACAGCAAGGTGCTGTGGCAGCAGATGATAGCAACGAACAAATTGAATTACTGTTGAGTGGTTTAGTAGTCAAGCGCGGCGGAAAATTAACGGTTGGCAACCGTATTTATCAGACACTTTTCAACCAGAATTGGATTGACCAGCAATTATCTCATTTACGTCCCTATTCCGAGACTTTCACAGTTTGGCTTAATTCTAATTGTCAGGATGAATCGCGGTTGTTACGGGGACAGGCTTTAGCTGATGCTCAAGCTTGGTCGCAAGGTAAAAGTTTGAGCAATTTAGATTATCATTTTTTAGCTGCCAGCCAAGAATTAGAAAAACGAGAAGTTCAACTTACTTTGGAGGCAGAAAGAAAAGCTGCTCAAATATTAGCGACAGCGAATCAGACCTTAAAGCAGGCGCAAAACCAAGCCAAGAGGACAATTAAGAGAGGATTGGTGGGGCTAGCTGCCATCTCGGTTTTTGCCATCGGGTTTTTGGGACTGGCAGGATTTTTAGCACTACAAGTAGAAAACCGTAGGAAAGAAGTTATCTTGGGCGAGATTGATAATCTGAGTGTTTCTTCGGAATTGCTATTTGCCTCGGAGCAGAAGTTGGATGCTTTAATAACTGCTTTAAGGGCTAGCCGCGAAATGGATCGAGCTAGTTGGACAAAAGCTAATTTTCAGATTCAACAACAGGTTACGAATGCCCTACAGCAGGCAGTTTATTGGGTCTCCGAACGAAATAGTCTAGAAGGACATGGGGATCGCATTTGGAGTGTAGCTTGGTCTCCCGACGGTCAATTAATGGCTTCTCCTAGTCAAGATGGAACTGTCAAACTATGGTCTCGTAACGGTCAGTTAATCCTTACTCTTACCGAACGTAAGGATAAGGTAACGGGAGCGAGTTTTAGTCCCGATGGTAAGCTTTTGGCCACTGCTAGCGAAGACGGTACTGCTAAAGTTTGGACTCGTGAAGGTCAATTAATTCGTACTCTTAGGGGACATCGCGGTCGTCTTTGGGGTGTAACTTTCAGCCCTGACGGTCAATTGATAGCTACCGCTAGTGATGACTACACGGTCAAAATTTGGACTCTCGACGGCAGAGAAATTCGCACTTTAACTGGTCACGATCATGAAGTTAGAAATGTAACTTTCAGTCCTGACGGTCAATTGATAGCTACCGCTAGCGAAGACAAGACGATAAAACTCTGGACTCGCGATGGTCAGTTGCTTCGTACTCTTACCGGGCATGAAACTAGAGTTTTGAGCGTAAAATTCAGTCCCAACGGTCAAATTCTTGCTTCTTCTAGTGGCGATAAAAGTATCAAAATCTGGAATTTAGATGGTAAAGAGATCGGAACTTGGATTGCTCACGGCGATGAAGTTAACGCAGTAGATTTCAGTGCCGATGGTCAGACTCTTGCTTCTGCTGGCGAAGATGGTGCTGTCAAGTTGTGGAATTTAGATGGTACACTTATTCGTACCCTGATTGAACACAAAGGTCGAGTTTGGGGTGTCAGTTTTAGCCCCGATGGTCAAATTCTGGCTTCTTCTAGCGATGATAAGACTATTAAACTCTGGCAATGGAACTTTCAGTTAGCTAAAATTCTGCAAGGGCATCAAAATATAGTCCATGACGTTGATTTTAGTCCTAAAGGTAATGCGATCGCTACTGCTAGTGCGGATAAAACAATCAAACTCTGGAATTTAGAAGGTCAAGAGTTGGGCACTCTCAGGGGACATAATTATGCAATTTGGGGCTTAGCTTGGTCTCCTGACGGTCAAATGATAGCTACTGGTAGCGAATATGGTAATATCAAACTCTGGAATTTTAACCATAAAAAAGAACTTCTTACCATAGTTGGAAATAAACATAAAGCAACTAGCGTTAGCTGGTCTCCTGATAGTCAAACTCTTGCATCTGCTAGCGAAGATGGTACTGTCAAATTATGGAATGTAGAAGGTCAAGAGTTAGTTACTCTCAAGGGTCATGACGAACAAGTGACTAGTGTCAGTTGGTCTCCCAACGGTCAGATAATTGCCGCCAGCAGTGAAAACAAAACGGTTAAACTTTGGAATGTAGAAGGTCAAGAGTTAGTTACTCTCAAGGGTCATGACGGTCAAGTTTGGAGTGTAGCTTGGTCTCCTGATGGCAAGATGCTGGCTTCTGCCAGTGCCGATCGAACAGTTAAACTTTGGAATGTAGAAGGTCAAGAGTTAGTTACTCTCAAGGGTCATGACGGTCACGTTTGGAGTGTGACTTGGTCTCCTGATGGCAAGATGCTGGCTTCTGCTAGTGCCGATAAAACGGTTAAACTGTGGAATTTAGAAGGTCAGGAGTTGGGCACTCTGACTGGGTATGATCCCGCTAAACTGTTTGACGTAAGTTTTAGTCCCGACGGCAGTAAGATTGTTGCTGCTAGTAAAAATCATACTGCGATCGTCTGGGATTTAACAGCTTTGGGAGATCTAGAAGCTTTACAGGTTAGAGGTTGCAATTGGGTGCGAGACTATCTAAAAACTAATCCTAATGTTTCCCAAAGCGATCGTCATCTGTGTGATGGTATTGGCGATTCTGTCCTATGATACGAAATCCGATTACCAAAAAGTACCAAAAGATCGATCGTAGAGACGTAATATATTACGTCTCTACAGGGTTTGACGATTTAACCGATAAGTATT
Source organism: Pleurocapsa sp. MO_226.B13 (assembly GCA_030064795.1). The sequence goes on from JASJEI010000350.1 coordinate 11,365, forward strand.
CTATGTAAACAGGATTTGGTATGATACTAAATTCCATTCACCTAGGTCATTCAAACATTAGATGAGGCAGGTGGCAGAGTCCTCTAAGTATTTTGCTGTCTAAGTTTAAAAATACATTAGTTTTGTCAGTCAACCAACTGCATAAATTAAAAATTTCCAACCTATTAATATAATAGATCGAAAATAATTTGATAATTTATCTGAAAAAACAATAGTAATTGTTTAATAATTCTTGTTTTCAAAATATTTTATTATCCTTGCTCGAGAAACAAATGTATCTTGAGTTTTTTGCATTTAAATTTTTATTTTTTTGATTATCTTTACTAGGCTTTGGGATTGGGTAATCTAGATAAAAATCCTATTTGATTTGTAATATTTTTCGCTTTAGATATATTTTGTCATGTGCGGACGATGGCAAATGATAGCGCGAGCGATTGAACGCGGAATATACTGATGCAGTCTTGCATCTCCAAAAACGCTATTAAATTTATAGGTAAAAAAAGAAATTTAATGATGATACCTTTTGATACTTTTTAATATTGTGAATTAGCCCAAAATAATTTAACTTATAAATAATCAAGTTAACTATTTTTTCTTGAGCGTAAAAAATTCACTTTGGTAATTATTAAACGCGAGGCTATATCTATGATTGTTGTAATTAAATCTGCAACTTACCCCCAAGAAATCGATCGCATTAACCAAAAATTATCTCGTCCTAATCTCAAAACAGAAATCAATAGAGGTAAAGATAAAGTAGTCATTGGTTTAGTAGGGGATACTAGCGAGCTAAATCCCGAACAAATTCAAGCGATTAGCCCCTGGATTGAAACAGTGCAAAAAATCGACAAACCTTTCAAGCGAGCTAGTCTAGAATATCGTCATGGAGAATACAGTGACGTAGTTGTACCCACTCCTAATGGTGATGTTGCTTTTGGTAAAAATGCTCCTTTAGTTAATGTCGCTGGCCCTTGTTCGGTAGAAAGCGAAGAAATGATAGTCAATACCGCCTTTCAGCTAAAAGCAGCAGGGGCGCAGTTTCTTCGAGGTGGTGCTTATAAACCTAGAACTTCTCCCTATGCCTTCCAAGGTCATGCAGAACTTGCTTTAAAGTGGTTGGCTACTGCACGTCAGGAAACTGGTTTGGGCATCATGACTGAAGTTATGGATACTGCTGATATTGATGTTGTGGCTGAAGTTGCCGATGTTCTACAAATCGGTGCGAGAAATATGCAAAACTTCTCCTTACTCAAAAAAGTAGGGGCGACAGGAAAACCCGTTCTACTCAAACGCGGTATGTCTGCGACCATTCAAGAATGGCTAATGGCAGCAGAATATATCTTAGCCACAGGCAACCCCAACGTAATTCTCTGCGAACGAGGCGTTCGTACCTTTGACAAACAGTATACTCGCAATACTCTCGACGTTTCTGTAATACCAGTTTTAAGAGAACTAACTCATTTACCAATCATGCTCGATCCCAGTCATGGGACTGGTAAATCTGAATATGTCCCCTCTATGACTTTAGCTGCGATCGCAGCAGGAACGGATTCTCTAATGATTGAAGTTCATCCCAACCCTGCAAAAGCTCTTTCCGACGGGCCTCAATCTCTGACTCCCGAAAAATATTATCTCTTAACCGAAGAGATGAAGGTAATTGCGATCGCAGTTGGTCGTCTCTGGAAATCGGCAACAGAATTGGTGCTTCCCCAAGCCCCTGTTGAGCGGAATTTAGCAACAACTGCTTAATTCAGTTATCGCTCGACACGCTGACTAATAACCACTCAAGTTTTTTCTGCCAATAAAAAGGCTAATAAGCACCAACTTATTAGCTACATTGCAAATATTTTTTTCTGATTAACCATGATTATAGCATCTTCGACACAATCTCAAACCAAAACGCCTCTCAATCAACATCAGAGCGATCTTTTCTCAGAAGGCGCGATCGCCCTAGGGGATCGTCCCTTAAACATCGAACAAGTTGTTCGAGTTGCCCGTTACGGCGCAAAAGTAACCATAAGCGATCGAGAAGAAGTCAGACAACGGGTACAAGCCTCCTGTGACTGGGTAGCTGAAGCAGTAGCATCGGGCGAACCTATTTATGGGGTAACTAGCGGTTTTGGTGGTATGGCGAATGTAGTCATTTCTCCAGACTTGGCTCAAGAATTGCAAAATAACTTAATGCGCTATCACAAAGTCGGTGCGGGAAAAAAATTACCTCTTGCCGATGTGCGTGCGGGAATGTTATTAAGGGCTAATTCTCATCTTTACGGTGCATCGGGTATTCGCCTCGAATTAATTCAACGCATCGAGACTTTCTTAAATGCTGGAGTCACTCCCCATGTTAGGGAATTTGGTTCGATTGGGGCGAGTGGAGATTTAACTCCTTTGGCTTATATTAGCGGTGCATTAGTCGGTCTAAACGATCGCTACACCGTTGACTTTAACGGCAAGGAAATGACTGCCCCTGAAGCCTTGAAAATCTTAGGATTAGAACCTCTAGAATTGCTGCCCAAAGAAGGACTGGCAATGATGAACGGGACGGCGGTAATGGCTGGTATTGCTGCTAATTGCACCTATGATGCTCAAAATCTCCTGGCATTGTCTTTGGGGGCGCACGCCTTAGCCTTGCAAGGTTTAAATGGGACTAATCAATCTTTCCATGCCTTTATTCATCAATCCAAACCCCATCCTGGTCAAATCTGGACAGCACAACAAATGCTGGAATTAATTACAGGTTCTAGTTTAATCCGCGATGAATTAGATGGTTCTCATGACTATCGAGACTCGCAACCAATTCAAGACCGTTATTCTCTCCGTTGTTTACCTCAGTATACTGGCCCGATCGCCGATGGAATTAAAGAAATTATCCAGCAAATTGAAATTGAAATCAATTCTGTGACTGATAACCCTTTAATCGACGTTGCCAATAGTGCTAGTTATCACGGTGGTAATTTCTTAGGACAGTATATCGGTACTTCGATGGATAACCTGCGTTACTATCTAGGCTTGTTAGCGAAGCATTTAGACGTGCAAATCGCCATGCTAGCCATGCCAGAATTTAACAATGGTTTATCTGCTTCCTTGGTTGGCAATAGCGATCGCCCTGTAAACATGGGGCTTAAAGGGCTGCAAATTACAGGCAACTCGATTATGCCCTTGTTAACTTTCTATGGCAATTCTCTTACAGATCGCTTCCCCACTCATGCCGAACAATTCAATCAAAATATCAATTCCCAAGGATTTGGTTCGGCTAATTTAACCCGTCACTCGATTGAAATCTTTCAACAATATATGGCGATCGCTCTAATCTTTGGCGTACAGTCAGTTGACTTGCGGACTAAAAAGATTGCCAATCATTACGATGCTTCTCAATGTATCTCCCCTGCTACTCGCGAATTATATTTAGCGATCAAAGAAGTAGTAGGTAAACCACCTTCAGCAGAACGTCCCTACATTTGGAACGATAACGAACAAGCCTTAGACGAACACATTGCTTTAATTGCTGCCGATATTACTAATGGTGGTCGAATTGTCGAGGCTATCAATCAGGTTGTATCTATGTAAGAGTTCGGAGTTCGGAGTTCGGAATTCGGAGTTCGGAATTTGGAGTTCGGAGTTATCTACCCCTCTTCTTCGTTCCTCGTTCCTTGTTCCTCGTTCCTTGTTCCTTACTCCCCCTGCTTCCTCTGCGTTTTAAATTTTGACTTTCATCATGAACATTACCCATCACATCGAGCGTGTGAGAAAGCTTTCTGCGTCTAAAACCGCCTTAATCTTTGAGGATAGATCGTTTACTTACCAACAACTAAATCTAATGACAAACCGTATGGCTAACGGTTTAAAAGAACTAGGAGTAGAAAAAGGCGATCGCGTGGCTTTATTTCTCCCTAATATTCCCGAATTTATTATTTCCTATCTGGGTATTCTCAAACTTGGGGCGATCGCGGTTTCTCTCAATGTCATGCTCAAAAGCCGTGAAGTAGAATTTATTCTCAATGACTGCACTGCTAAGGTACTGATTACCACCGAGGAACTAGAGTCGCAAGTTCCAGAAGTGGATTTACCTCAATTAGAACAGATTCTGATTGCTGAAGGTAGAGCCAGTAAAGCCAAAAGTCTCGATTATCTGTTAGCTACGGCTGCCTGTAAGTTTAGTGCTGTGAAAATGCAATTTAACGAACCCGCAGCAATTGTTTATACATCGGGTACGACAGGTTTTCCCAAAGGGGCGACTCTTTCCCACGGCAACATTATTTCTAATATGTTTGCTCAAAATCGCTGTTGTGGGATGAAACCAAAAGATCGCCTGTTGTTATTTCTGCCTCTGTTCCATTGTTTTGGTCAAAACGCCATTCTCAATGCTGGCTTGAATATGGGTGCGACTATAGTTCTACAACGCAGATTTAAGCCAGAACGGGTTATCGAGGCGATCGCCACTGAAAAAATTACCATGTTTTTTGGCGTACCGACGGTATTTATTAAACTGTTAAATCTCAACCCGTCGGTTTTAGCTAACGTGCGTTATTTCTTCTCTGCTGCTGCACCGATGCCAGTGGAAATTGCCCAAAGATGGCAGGAAAAATACGGCATCTTGATTCACGAAGGTTACGGTTTAACCGAAACTTCTCCCTGTGCTTGTTATAACCACAATTCCAACTACAAATTTGGTTCAATTGGCACTCCCATCGACAATGTGGCAATTAAGATTGTCGATGCGGAAGGAAAAGAACTTCCTCCAGGAGAATTGGGCGAAATTACTATTAAAGGCTCAAATGTAATGTTGGGTTATTGGAATCGTCCTCAAGAAACTGCCAAGGTTCTGAAAAATGGTTGGTTTCACACTGGCGATATTGGTTCGATGGATGAAGATGGATATTTCTATATTGTCGATCGCCTTAAAGACATGATTAATGTCTCTGGTTTTAACGTCTATCCTGCCGAGGTAGAAAACGTCCTTTATCAACATCCAGCAGTTGCTGAAGTAGCAGTATATGGAATTCCCGATCCCCTTAAAGGAGAAACCGTCAACGCCAATATCGTTCTCAAAAACAATTTGGTAATTAGCGAAGCCGAAATTGCTGCTTTTTGTGCCGAGAGAATTGCTACTTACAAAGTTCCCAAAAGCTTTCAATTCGTCCCTGCCATTCCCAAAAATCCTACGGGCAAAGTACTCAAACGTCAGCTTCGTGCAGTTGTCAGTCATCAAGTAGGGCAAAACAGCCGTTCGCCCGTGCATTTATAACAACTGAAGCATAGACTAGGACATCTCCCAAGTCTCTCTGCGTCTTCGCACCCAATGCGACGGGAATCCTAAAGGACTAGCTTCGCGTCGTAAACGCCTTTGCGTGAGAAAAAATTAATTGTCTTCACCTTTGTTTGGACTGCCATAGCAGCAAGTGACAAAACAAAATCCCTTGTCAACAAGATTATGAAACTAGAACAAACCACCAAAATTACTCCCAAACCGCCAAGATCGTCTGCAACCGCCTCTGGTTCTTCCATGTTTACTTCCTCTGGTTCTTCCCAAGATCGTAATCCCGCTCAACCCACAGTCGCTCAAGCTGTAGTCAAGCTACTACAAGAATTAGGTGTCAACTCTGCCTTTGGCGTATCGGGTGGTGGCATAGGGCCGATGTGGGCGACTTTAGAATACAGTCTAATTAAAGTTTTGCACTTTCGCCATGAAGCTGGTGCTGCTTTTGCAGCGGTGGAATCCTATTTTGCCACTAATCGCCCAACTGTGGTTTTTACTACTACAGGGCCAGGAATAACTAACGCTTTAACGGGGCTTTTGGCTGCTAAAGGAGATGGGGCAAAAGTAATTTTTCTTTCCGCTTCTACTTCGGCCGTAAGTCGGGGACGGGCTGCTTGTCAGGAAACCAGTACCTACAATATGCCTAGTAGTGGCTTGTTTACCTCTGGTACAATATTCGACTTTGCCACCACCGTTGAAAGTAGCGAACAACTACCAGAAGTTGCCCGCCGTCTTGCTATGGGGCTAGCACGCCCAGGGGGATTCGTCGCCCACGTTAGTATTCCCACAGCAATTCAAACCAGTTTACTCGATGCACCCTTAGCACCAGTCAAATTTTTTGGTTCTGTTCCCACTGCTGGGGAAGATGCGATCGCCGAATGTCTTAAATTACTCATTAAAAAACCCTTCGCCATTTGGGTCGGTTTTGGGGCAAGAAATGCAGCCGAACCAATCAAACAAATGGCAGAAAGAACGGGGGCTGCGGTCATGTGTTCTCCCCGTGCTAAAGGAATTTTTCCCGAATCTCATCCCCAGTATTTAGGAGTCACGGGTTTTAGCGGACACGAAACCGTACTGAAATATATGGAGACACAAAGTCCCGATTATATTTTAGTTTTGGGGACGCGCTTGGGCGAACCGACTTCTTTTTGGAGTCCAGCAATGCTACCTAACCAGGCATTTATTCATGTAGATATCGATCCAGATGTGCCTGGTACTGCTTATCCTTCGGCCAATACCTTTGCCATTCATTCTGAGATCGAGGTTTTTGTCAACAACCTACTCAAACACCTGCCCCCCCGCCTCTCTACGCCCCTGCTCCCTGACTCTCCTACTCCCCTGCTTCCTTGCTCCTCTCCCGTTCGACCAGAATTTCTGATGAATGCAATTCAAAAGGCGATCGTCGAGGGTAGCGAGGCTATTGTCATGGCTGAGGCTGGTAATTCCTTTGCCTGGGCGACTCATTTCCTGAAATTCGATCGCCCTTATCGTTATCGGATTAGTACTGGCGTAGGTGCAATGGGTCATGCTGCTACGGGAGTTGTCGGTGCAGCATTAGGTTGGCACGATAAAGCGGTGGCTATTGTCGGTGATGGGGCAATGTTGATGAATAGCGAAATCAATACCGCCGTTAAATATGAAGCACCAGCGGTTTGGATTGTTCTCAATGATGCCCGATATAATATGTGCGACCAGGGCATGAATTTACAAGGTTTAACAGGGGTAGATGCCCATATTCCCCCCGCAGATTTTGTCAAAATCGCTCAAGGGATGGGTGCAGATGGTGTTCGCGTCGAACGAGAATCTGACTTAGAAGTTGCTTTGTCAAAAGCGATCGCTGCTACCGTACCTTTTGTCGTCGATGTGATTATCGATCCGACTTGTCCTTCACCCATTGCAGGTAGAGTCAAGAGTTTGATGAAACAAGGTGCGAAATAGTATTTTGTCTGAATGTTTCTAGTTAACCAACGACCGTAGAGACGTAGCATGCGATGCGGTTGCGCAAGCAAGTCGTTAGACGAGCGCGAGTCCTTTAGGGCTACGTCTCTACCGATGACTTCCCTAATTATTCCCGATTGATTTTTAAATTTAACCTCAAATTGCAGGAAAAAGATTATGAACTTGTTACCCGTTGGAATTCGTTCTCTCGCGGTTAGTTTTCCCAGCACCATCCGAACTAACGATTACTATAGAGAAAATTATCCCGAATTAGTGGCTCAAGCAGAGCAAAAAACCCTATCCAGAGTCTTTTCTACGAGCAAATCTTCGAGTACTGGCAATGAATTCGATCGCGAAATGCTGCCTTATCTAGCCGATCCCTTTCGAGGTACGGTAGAAAGAAGAGTATTTGCTCCTGGTGAATCAGCTTTAACTATTTCTTATCAAGCAGCCCAAGAGGCGATCGCAGCAGCTAAACTAACTGCTGAAGATATTGATTTGATGTTGGTTGGTACTATTTTCACCGATCAATTAGGAGCTGGAAATGCAGCTTTCTTAGCTCAACAACTTGGTTTACAAGGTGCTGCTTGGAATTTGGAATCAGCTTGTTCTAGTGCAATTCCTGCTTTACAAACTGCTGCGGCAATGTTACAAACAGGACAGTATCAAAATGTTTTAGTAGTTGTTTGTTGTAACTACTCTCCTTTTACCGATCCTCAAGATACTCTTTCTTTTCTATCTGGTGACGGTGCAGGAGCGTTTGTAGTCAGTAAGCTAAAACCAAATCAGGGCATTTTAGGAACGAAAATTCTCAACACTGCTTGTACTTGTAATACTTTTTACAATGAACTGGTTACAGATGCTCAAGGCAATCCTCGTATTTATATGCGTGCTAATAGAGGTACTGGTAAAGTTTTGAGCAATAGTGCTGCAGATTTTTTGAGAAAATGTTGTGATGGTGTATTGAAAGCTGCTGGTGTAACTCTCGAAGACATTGATTTCTTTGCATTTAATACTCCTACTGCTTGGTATGCCAATGTTTGTACTAGGGCATTAGGCATCGATCGCGATCGCACGATTAACCTCAACAGTCGCTACGCCAATATCGGTCCGACTTTCCCCTTAGCTAATCTTTATCACGCTGCCGAATCTGGCAAAATCGCGGAAAACGACCTGGTTTTAGTCTATAGCATTGGTTCTGTCTCTAATGCTGGTGCTTGTGTAATGCGTTGGGGGGATGTGGCTTTAGGCAATCCTCCTGCACCACCACTGTATAAAAGTCATCAGTTGTCAGTAGTCAGTGGGTAGAGACGCGATATATCGCGTCTGTACAGTAGTCAGTGGGTAGTTGTTGAATAGCTCTCGCTTTGACTGTTGAGTTTTAGCTTTGCCCATCTTCCTTATTCCTTCTCGTTCCTTATTCCTTGTCCCTTCTATGAATAAAATTATCTTTTTACCACACCAACCTACCGAGCCTTCTCAAACAGTTTCCTGGCGAGTTCGGGGACTTAGAGGCGCGACTACTGTTCCAGAAAATTCTTCGGCAGCTATTACAGAGGCTGTCAAAGAGTTATTTGATGCCCTCGAACAGAAAAATCAATTAGACCCCGATTTAATTGTTAACGTAATTTTCTCAGTCACTCCAGATTTAGATGCTATCTTTCCCGCTTCAGTAGTTCGTCATCGCCCTGGTTGGGATTTAGTTCCTCTTTTAGACGTACAACAAATGAAGGTTGCGGGCAGTTTACCTAGATGTATTCGCGTACTGATTCAGTTCAATACACCTCTACGACAAACTGCTTTGCAGCCCGTTTATTTACGAGATGCAGCCTTGTTACGTCCCGATTTGGCGATCGCCCATTAACAATTATCTTATCAGGAGAAAGATCGTGCTTCAGCAACCTACCTACTCAAAAATCGCTAAAAATCCTCCCAGTGTTCCTGGCTATCCAATCGTCGGTTGTTTACCACAACTTGGGAATAAACCTCTAGAGCTTTTTATGAATGCAACCCGTAATTATGGAGATATTGTCCATCTGGGGACAATGGCGGGTCAGAAGTTATATTTAGTAGCTCATCCAGACTACATTCACTATATCCTGCGGGAAAATAGTCAAAATTATGTTAAAGGTGATAACTTTCAAGAGATTAGGCTAGTCATTGGTAACGGGTTGGCGGTATTGGAAGGCGACCAATGGAAGCGTCAGCGTCGCATCATGCAGCCATTATTTCATCGCCAAAGATTATCTTGTATAGTTGAAGCTATGACTAGCATCATTGCAGAGATGCTGGAAAACTGGAGTAAGCCAGATAGGGACGCAAGAATTGATGTCTCCCAGGAGATGATGAAACTATCGGAAAGGATGTTCCTAAAAGCACTCTGGAGTGACGATGCCAAAAACGAGACTGAAGAACTACTAGAAGCTTGGAATGTTGCCTTTAACTTTATTAGCGATCGCCTTTGGTCGCCCATTAAGCTGCCTTTAAGCATCCCAACCCCAAAAAATAAACGGATGAAACAAGCGGTGGAGACACTAGATAGGATTGCCTATAAAATTATCCGCGATCGCCGTCAAGGTAAAACCGAATCTAATGATATGCTCTCAATGTTGCTCGATGCTCGCGATGAATCTGGCGAAGGTATGAGCGATCGCGAACTTCATGACGAGATCATGACTATGTTCTCCGCTGGATTTGAAACCACAGGAGTAGCTATGGCATGGATTTGGTATGTGCTTTCCCAACATCCTCTTGTCGAACGTCAGCTTCATCAAGAAGTTACCACAGTGCTTAACGGTCGGATACCTACCTTTGAAGACCTACCACAACTTAAATATACCAAGATGGTCATCAAAGAAGTATTACGCCTCTATCCAGGTGCTTGGGTATTTTCTCGTAACAGTTTAGCTGATGACGAAATTGGCGGTTATCACATCCCTGCCAACTCGATGATTCTTCTGAGTCCTTATCTAACTCATCGTCTGTCTAGCTATTGGGATAACCCCGAAGGTTTCGATCCCGAACGTTTTCAATCTCAAAAAGCAAGCGATCGCTCCAGCCGTGCTTACTTCCCCTTTGGTAGTGGTTCGCGTCAGTGTATTGGCGAGGCTTTGGCGATGACAGAAATGCAGTTAGTTGTTGCCATGATTAGTCAACGTTATCGCTTAAATTTAGTGCCTGGTCGTATAGTTGAGAAAAAACCCCTGCTTACCTTGCAGTGTAGTCAAAACATTTTAATGGATTTAGCACCTCAAGCTTCGCAATTATAGCAGTCGAAGCAAAGGTAGAGACAAATATCAGTTGTCTCTCGCAAAGGCGCGAAGGCGCAGAGAAATTTAAGGTGTCCTAGTCTATAGTTCAGTTCGATTGCTATATAGCCGTACAAAGTTGGGTTAGCACAAGTAAAGTTGTTGGTTCGTAAGTAGCGAGTAGTGAGTACTCAGATAAGTAAGAAGTACATATTGCTTTATCGATTCAATTTATAGTCATTCCAAAAAGAAACCAGAGGTATGAGTCACCGAGATTGAATTAGCTTTAACCCTACTAACAACTAAAATTCGAGACCCCGCGTCCTAAAGGATACACCTTCGGATATCGCCGTCAGGCGTTTACCCCGTTTGGCTCGGGGCAAGGGAATGCTCGAATTAACTAACCACTAACAACAAGCTAGTCAACCATAAGGAAATTAATTGGAATGACTATACTGTTCGCTTTTCTCTGATTTCCCGAACA
>JASJEI010000351.1 GCA_030064795.1 Pleurocapsa sp. MO_226.B13
TCAAAATTCAAAATTCAAAATTCAAAAACTAAACATAGTAGGGGTTTTAAGAATTTTAATTAATAAAAAATAATTTGCTATCTTTCTAGCTAGTTTCGAGAAATGGTATAAGGTTGAGCGAATTTCAGGTAAGGTTCGACTTGTTGTTTGAGCATAGCGATGTTTTGTCTGGCCACCACAGGATTTTAGTGAAAAAATGTCCTAAAACTAAAGAGACGCTCTAATTCTAATAGAACGCCTCTTTTGCCGATAGTTTGAGACTTGTTTAGTAAAGCTCTTCTTCTTGGTGAGTAGTAATTGTGCAATCGGAGCTAGGATATGCAACACAAGTAAGAACGTATCCAGCTTCGATTTGATCGTCATCAAGAAAAGACTGATCGGATTGGTCTACAGAACCAGATTCGAGTTTACCCGCACAAGTAGAGCAAGCACCAGCACGACAAGAATAGGGTAAGTCTAAACCTTGTTCTTCAGCAACGTCAAGAATGTACTCATCATCGGGTACTTCAATAGTTTGCTCGCCATCGGGCATTTTGAGAGTAACGTTATAACTAGCCATGTTTTTTCCTCTTCTCTAAGGTTAAATAATAATTTGGTAATTTGTGCTTAATTGGAAAATCTTTATTACTTATTTAAGTAGAATCAGTTTTTCCCTTGTTTAATAAGCTCCATGTTAGATACTAAGGGAAAAATACTGAGAATCGATCGTGCATTAGTAATGAGATTTGTAATTTATTGTAAAATAAGTTTAGCTTATATATGAACCTAGGGGAAGAACAGTTGTAGTACTGGGATAGTTTGTAGCCTAAAACGACCCAACAGCAAGATTTAATCTCTAATAAAACCAGAAAAAAAAAATCTCGATTTTCCTCAAAAATAATTATTAATTATAGTTATATCTATGATTCATGATTTGTACTTAGAGTAGATAAATAATTTAGTTGATATATGGTTATTAAAGCGGTTGCGCCCCTAAAAGTTGGCATAGTAGGGACGGGATATGCAGCAAAAAAAAGAGCAGAAGCGATCGCAGCAGATCGTCGTGCTAAATTATTGGTAGTTACGGGCAATAGTCCTCAAAGAACAGCAGAATTTGCTCAAACCTATGGGATTGAAATCGTAGATTCCTGGACGAGACTAGTTAATCTACCCGAATTAGATTTGATTTTTGTCTGTACGATTAACCGAGACTGTGGGGCGATCGCCCGTGCAGCAATATTAGCGGGTAAGCATGTAGTAGCAGAATATCCCCTGGCTTTAGAAGCTCAAGTAGCAGCAGAAATTATAGAATTGGCAAAGGTCAATCAAAAATTACTCCATGTAGAACATCTGGAAATCATTGGGGGTTTACACCAAGCTATTAAGCAGTGTCTGCCTCAAATTGGGGAAGTATTTTATGCTCGCTATAGCACCATCAGTTCTCAAAACCCCAGTGGCAATAGTTGGAAATACAACCGAGATACCTTTGGTTTTCCTTTAGCAGCAGCATTATCCCGCATACATCGCTTGACCGATCTGTTGGGCAAGGTAGAAGCGGTTAACTGTCGTAATCGTTATTGGAATCTGACTGACTCCAACTGTTTTACCGCTTGTCTGTGTAATGCTCGGCTCGTTTTTAACAATGGCGCGATCGCGGAAATCACTTATGGCAAGGGAAATATTTTTCATCACAGCGATCGTACCTGGGAAATCTGGGGAGAAGGAGGAACGATTTTATTTACAGGCGAAAAAGGAAAATTAATTAAAGATCGAGAACCAACCGAAATTTCTGTTCCTTCCCGTCGAGGCTTATTTGCCAAAGATACAGCTATGGTTTTGGATTATTTATTCGAGGCAAAACCCCTTTATGTTCGACCCCAGGCAAGTCTTGATGCTCTAAAAGTAGCAAATGCAGCCGAAAAATCTTCATTACTAGGTCGAACAGTCGATTTGAACTAATTTAAGTTTATCTATAATTTATCGTGGTTCTAGTAACTTATGTAACATAATAAACAATCTAAAGTTCTAATGGCTAAATAGCAATAGCTAATAAAATCAGATCTTGTAAGTGTTTTTGTGACTGCCAAACTTACGCTGCGTAAATTAATGACTTATCAAAATTCTACGAATTCTTCATCCAAAGATAACCAGACGCTCGAACAAACAAAAATTCTTCCTCCTGTACCTGCTAATTTTCCTCCCTCGAAACAACCGATTAAAAGATCGACAGGTTTAAGTCTGAGAGCTAAAGTAGTTTTGATAGCGATCGCTTTGGGGGTAATTCCCGTAACTATAATTGGTGCAATTACCTACAAAGTTACCGAAAGTCATCTTAGCCGACAGATTAATCACACCCAGCGCGATCGCACTCACCATCTGTCTAAGATGTTCGAGAGATTTGTGATTAGTCGTGCTAACGAAGCAGAAACTTTGGCAACTAGTCCGATATTTACTAATCCTAACGTGATTTCAACGGTTACTCTCAAGCAAAAAAAAGCAGCTTTAGATGCTTTTCAAGATCGGACAGGATTTTATGACAGTATTGTTTATTTAGATCTCCAAGGAAATCCTCTGTTTCAAAGTCAAACAGAACATCCATTAAGAGGAAATTACAGCGATCGCCAATATTTTCAAAAGGCGATCGAAGATAAAAAAACTACCCTCAATGAAGTTGGTATATCTAGCTTGACAGGAAAACCCAGAGTTGAATTTGCCGTCCCTGTTAAAAACGCCTGGACGGATCGGGTGATTGGTATATTGCGGTTTAAAATCCCCAGCGAGCAGATTATCCCCTTACTTGCCAGCTATGCTAAGCCAGAGGAACAGTGGCATCTAATTAATACTCAAGGTCTATTTTTTGCCAGTACTATAAACAATTTAGAGAACCGACCTCTTGCTACTTATTTTCCGCAACTGCAACAGGCTCATCTGAGCAAACAAACGGTAACAGATTTGGTGGATAGTCCCGAAGATTTCGAGCGACAGCAAATAATCAATTATGTACCGATTAAAGTCGGTGCCATCAATCCCGACCTCAATCTGGGAACGGCGATCGCCCTAGATACAGACGTGGCTTTTGAAACCCTCAAACCCCTGCGCTGGATTTATTTTGCAGGAACGATTGCTACTGCTCTTATAGTTGGTTCGATTGCAGGTTTTTTAGCCAATCGGATTGTACAGCCATTGCTTAGGTTGACTGCTGCGGTTGGCGAAATCAGTCAAGGAAAACTCGACACCAGAATTAAACTAGATCGTCTTGACGAACTAGCTTTGTTGGGCGAGCAAATCAACGACATGGCTCAGCAATTAGATCTCGCGCTCCAGCGTCAGAAGACTATTGCTAGAACCTCTGAACTGATGGCAAGAATGGCTCAAGCACGAAGTTCTAGAGAACTACAGTTGCCCTTTAGTTTATTTCTATCTGAAGTTAGGCACTTAATCAAATCCGACCGCCTGATTTTTTATCAATTTGACCCGAAATGGCAGGGAACGGTAATTGCCGAATCTGTCGCTCAAGGTTTTCCCCGCACTTTGGGAGCGCAGTTTGAAGACCCCTGTTTTGCCCAAGAGTACGTCAGAAAATATCAGCGCGGTCGAATTCAGTCAGTGACTAATATCTATCAGGCTAATCTCAGTAAATGTCATCTCCAACAATTAGAACCCTATAGCGTTAAAGCTAGCTTAGTCTTGCCAGTGATTATCGAGCGTTCGGCAATCCCCGAATCGCAACAGCTAATTGGCTTGTTGATTGCCCATCAATGTTCTGACCCGAGAATTTGGTCGCAATCGGATGTGGACTATCTACAGCAGACTGCTTATCAGTTAGCAATGGTGTTGCGGGGGTATATTGACCACAGAGAGGAAAACTCGCACAAAACTGGAATTCAAAAAGACCTAGCTCTAATACTGAGTCGGGTTCAAGATCTGGCTCAAGGCGATCTGGGTATCGATCCCGCCAGCAACGCTTCCTCAAAAAGCGATCTAGTTAAATCTTTTGACAGCGCGATCGATAATTTGCGCCGAGCGATCGCCGAAATTCAAACTCCTACCAAACAAATAAATACAGAGCTGATCGATAGTAAACGCGATTTGACGGACTTAAAAGACCGCTTAAAACAACAAACCAATCAACTAGCTTTGATTTTTGCCTTCATCGAGCAAATGGCTGAATCCGTTGCAGAAATAACCTCTCATGTTAGCTCCGCATCGGAAACGGTAAACTGCGTAGTCACCGATCTTGAATCGGAAAAAATTAACTTTAGTCGGGCGATCGCTTTTATGTCTCATCTAGAGACAAATATCCGTAACAATACCAACAGGGTTAAAAGCCTTGACGCTGCCTCCCAGAAAATGACTAAAGTAATTGGTTCGATTAGAAAGATTAATTTACGAGCTAGTCTCTTGGTCAGCAAACTCAGCAAGCGCATTCCCGAAGAATTAGATAATTCTGCCTTGAGTCTCAAAGAAGAGGTGCAATCTATTCAACAGTCAATTGCTGCTACTAAGGAATTAGAAAATGTGGTGCGTACCATTGACAATGAAATTGCCGAGGTTTTAAGGGAATATCAAGGTAGCGAAAATCAATTAGAACAAGAAAATTATCTGGTAGCTAATACTGGCGAAAGCTTGGAACAAATCATTAAAATTACTAAAAATGCCCAGCAGCACTTATTTTCTTTGGTAAACCTGACCAATATGCAGTCTCAGACTTCTCAAAAGATTAATAATCTTCAAGGCGAATTAAAGGCAACTTCTACATCGATTGCGATTTTAAGCGATCGGGCTATAGATTCTCTCGAATCAACAACTCTTACTGCTAAGGATTTAGAAAACGTAGTCAACTTTTTCAAATTAGAGTGACAGGTACACCGCATTCCGCAGTCAAAAATTAACTAAACAAGGTTTAATTAACGGCTTAAGTTTTTCCGACATATAGAGCCACCTTGACCATATTTCCCTGACCAATTTCCTCGCGTTTTAATTCCTTAGTTTCTCGAGCGCGAATTTCTCTGATTTCTATTTCAAGATAAGATAAAGCGATCGCTGCTTACTACCCTTCAATAATGTAAGAAAGTAGATTCATCTAGCGGTGCGACCCCGCGGAATCTTCGATCCGCAAGGGAACGCCCTAAAGGATTAGTTGCGGCGAACTATGCGCCTTACTTTCGGTCACGCACCAAGACACTGCGTTAATCTGTGTGAATCTGTGGACTTTATTATGGTTGTCTGTCTCAGAAAGAACAATGAAAACCACTATATAAACCAGACTAACAATCCAATATATCCATCACATACTCACCTTGATTAACACACTGGTTAGTAGAAATATCAAAAACTATTCCCGCTGTCTCTGTCCGAACATCTATTATTGTTGGTGCTTTTCCTTGTTTGTTAAAACTGAGAATTTGATAGATTAAATCCCCTGGCTGTACTTTGGTTTTTAAGGGCAATCTGGATTGAATCATACCACCAGCAGTAGCATAGTAACTTTTGACTTTGCTTCTAGGTACTACGGTTATTTCTGCTGTTTGTAGGGGTTGAGGTAAAGCTAAAATCTGTTTGTAGGCTAGATAGTTAGTAATTCCTGCTAATCCTTTCCCTACCGAATTAGGATTCATCTTCATTCCTGCACCCAATTCTAGAGTCCAAGACTCCAAATCGAATTGAACTTTTCTGCCGAGACTGGCTAACTCTCTTTCCAAAGCCAACCAAGGTTTCAAAAACGCTTCGTCAAAAGCATCACCATCATACTCATCCATCGTGATGCCATATTCGAGCAGCAGATACTTAGCACTCTTTATCTTCTCCTTAAAGCCAAAAGTATAGTCCACTGCCTGATTGCTAGAACTATGAATATCAATAACATAATCCGCATCCAAACACAAAGACTGTAGCCGATCGCGATATTGATAGCTGAGAGGTACGCTACTTGGTCGATTGATGTTTTCGCGTTCTTCTTGCCAAGCCTGTTGAATTCTAGCTAAATAATTACTTCTAATTACCTCTGGCTTGAGTTTGAGTTGAGATTTGGCAAACTCATTGAGATCCTCTACTTGCTTTTCATAGTCCCAAAAAATCCGATTCCAGTTTTTACCATCGTAACTATTAAATCTACCCGTCGAAAAGAAATGCGATCGCTGGTTTACTCCCAAAGGGTTACAGACAGGTACGAGCCAAATTTCTCCCTGTAGTTGCGATCGCTCTAAACCACTCAAAAACTCAATTAACTGTTGAATCACTGCATTGCCAACAATTTCTGCACCATGAAGATTAGCCTGAATATATGCCTTCTTTCCAGGGCGATCGCCGACAAACTTATACACCTGTAATGACAAAACATCACCAGAAGCTAATTGAAATAAATCTATGGTTGAAATATTAGGAAGCATAATGCCAGATTCAGATTATCTATTTTAAAACTAAGTCTCCTCTTGACCACAAAAAACCTTATCAGTTTCAAAGGCGATCGCGTTCGATATCGTAGATTGCTTTTTCCCAGTACCAAGCATCAGCTTTACCTGGGTAGCGTTGCATCAATCGTTCTACTAAGCTTTGAGCAATATTCCAGTTACCTACCAAAACATAAAGTCGATTTTGGAGAGCATTTTGAGGATGACTGGTACGAACCAGTTGAGGAATATCGGCTCGTTGAAACGTCGAAGTCTCTTGGTAAACTCGATCCAGCTTCAGTTCCAAACAACGTATTACCAACTTTTCTGCTTCAGCAAGATTTCCCTGAGAACGAAAACACTCGGCTGCTTTTTGCCAATCTTGTTGAGCTTGAGTATATTCTCCTAATTCAAGACCAATATCACCCCGATACTGATAAGCAAGAGCATCATAAGGATCGAGTTTAATCAGCCAATTGCAGTCCCGAAAAGCCTCTCCTAAATTACCTTGGTTGATTTTTTGCTGTACCTGTTGGAGAAATGCTTGATTGGTAACTCCGCCTTGGGCTTCAATTTTTTGTTGTTCGATTTGGCGAATACGGGCAATGCAAAAACGACAGCTTTCTTTATCTTGACGTGCCAGATAAATTTTTCCTGCTTGTTTGAGATAGTCGATCGCCCGATCGTATTCCTTGAGCCTGATACAAATATTAGCCCGTAGTTTATAGGCGCGATCGCAATTGGGATCGAGACTAAAGATAACCTGGAGATCGATAATACTGCTTTGAAGATTATCCACAGCCAAAAATGCCGTAGCCCGACTGAGATAAACTTCTACCTGGCGCGAATCTAGATTTAGACTTCGATCGTAATCAGCGATCGCCCGTTCGCTCTCACCCGAATCATAATAAGCTAAACCCCGACGATAATAAGCTTCTGGAGATTGTTCGTTAACTGCGATCGCCCGATTAAATAAAGCAATAGCTGTTTGATAATCACCATTTTTCGCTAAAGTAATACCCTGCTGCAAAAATTCCCGTTCCATATCGCCAACGAACAATCAACATCGAACAATTACCAGTATAGAAAATTCAACTAAATAGGAATTAGTAGTTCGGAGTTCGGAGTTCGGAATTCGGAGTTAGTTGTACTTCCTTGTTCCTTATTCCTTGTTCCTTGTTCCTTGTTCCTTCTCCTCTACTTATACTCAACACTTCCCTAGTCTCCTTAAATAGATTACAGTTAAAAGTCTAAGTCTTATTACCCAAACCGAATTCATTTAGGCGATCGCCATGTCTGCTGTAACTACCGCACCCAAAAACTTAAATTTTCCCTTAACTGCTATTGTCGGACAAGAGGCAATCAAGCTCGCTTTACTCTTAGCTGCTGTCGATCCAGAACTTGGAGGGGTGGCGATCGCTGGTCGTCGGGGAACGGCTAAATCGGTGATGGCGAGGGCAATCTACAATCTTTTGCCTCCGATAGAAATTATCAAGGGTTCTCTCTACAATTGCGATCCGACTAAGCCCGAAGACTGGGATGACGATACTGTGATTAAATATGGCGATACAGCTACAGAAGATATCCCCACTCAAATTGTTCCCGCTCCTTTTGTGCAAATACCGATAGGAGTAACCGAAGATCGATTACTCGGTTCGGTAGATGTCGAAGAGTCAGTCAAGCGGGGTGAACCGATCTTTCAGCCAGGGTTACTAGCTCAAGCACATCGGGGAGTTTTATATATTGATGAAATTAATCTTTTAGACGACCAAATTGCCAATCAGTTATTGACAGTATTAACCGATGGACGCAATGTCATCGAACGAGAAGGGATTAGTTTTCAGCATCCCTGTAAACCGATTTTAATTGCTACTTATAACCCCGAAGAGGGAGTCTTGCGGGAACATCTTTTAGATCGAATTGCGATCGCGCTTTCCGCCGATGGAGTTTTATCCCTAGAACAGAGGGTAGAAGCGGTTAATCAAGTAATCAGTTTTACTAACTCTCCCCAAGAATTTATTAACACTTATGCAGACAATCTTGATAATCTCAAAACCGATATCATCCTGGCGCGGGAATGGCTCAAGGAAGTTAAAATCACCCACGATCAAATACTCTATTTAGTACAGGAAGCGGTTAGGGGTTCGGTAGAAGGACATCGAGCGGAATTATTTGCGGTTAGGGTAGCCAAAGCTTGTGCGGCCTTAGACGGGAGAGATAATGTCACTGCCGACGATCTGCGTAAAGCGGTAGAACTAGTTATTGTTCCCCGCGCTACCACCATTGAAGCACCACCCGAAGATGCACCCCAACCACCGCCACCACCACCGCAGCCACAACAACCCGATGACGAATCAGATCCAGATCGAGATGAGGACGAAGAGGAAGAACAGGAAGAAGAACAGGAGCAGGAACAAGAGCCTCCTGCTATTCCCGATGAGTTTATCTTTGATATTGAAGGGGTAGTTCTAGATCCTGAAGTACTGACTTTTGCTCAAACCATGCAGCGACAGGGTAAATCTGGGGCGCGGAGTCTAATTTTTTCTGAAGATCGGGGACGTTATATTAAGCCGATGATTCCCAAGGGTAAAGTAAAAAGAATTGCGGTAGATGCCACCCTGCGAACTGCTGCACCCTATCAAAAAGCGAGAAGAGAACGCCACCCCAGCCGTCAAGTCATTGTCGAGCAAAGCGATATTCGTTCTAAACGCATGGCGCGCAAAGCAGGTTCGTTGATTGTCTTTGTCGTCGATGCTTCTGGTTCGATGGCACTAAATCGAATGCAGTCGGCAAAAGGAGCGGTAATGCGCTTGTTAACCGAAGCTTACGAAAACCGCGACCAAATCTCTTTGATTCCCTTTAGAGGCGAACGAGCCGATGTCCTCTTGCCCCCTACTCGTTCGATTACTATGGCAAAAGGTAGGTTAGAAACCTTGCCCTGTGGTGGTGGTTCTCCCCTGTCTCATGGTTTAACTCAGGCGGTAAACGTCGGTATTAACGCGCAGATGTCTGGGGATATTGGACAAGTGGTAATTGTTGCTATTACCGATGGTCGAGGGAATATTCCTTTATCTCGCTCCTTGGGTGAACCTCCAGAGCCTGGAGCCGAAAAACCGAATATTAAAGAAGAATTGCTCGATATTGCCAGAAAAATCAGAGCTACAGGTATTAAATTACTAGTGATTGATACAGAAAGCCGTTTTGTCTCTACTGGTTTTGCCAAGGAACTCGCCAAACAAGCGGGTGGTACGTATTATCATCTTCCCAAAGCTACAGATAGAGCGATCGCCGATATGGCAAGAGGGGCAATTTCTACTACCTAGACATTTCACCCTGTATATTGAATAAATAACAAATAAGATCTGGTTCTGGAAGTATGCTCAATGTCTAAATATCAAGATATCTACCCTTCTGAGCCAATAGTTCAAAGTACCGATTTGGTGCGTCCAACGGCAGCAGATTTACTTACTCTGGAGTATTTTGAAGCCGAACCTGCTTCCATGCCAACCGCTCGCTACGAACAACATCATATTATCCTCAATCTCAGAGATGAACCCCATCGTGTAGAAAATTGGCGCGATGGAGAACATCGAGATTTTGCCTATCATAAGAATGAAATTATCGTTACTCCTGCTGGTGTATCGAGTGGTTGGAGGTGGCACGTTAAAACTAAGTGTATTATCATCACTCTCAATCCCGATAAATTTGAGAAGTTTGCTCAAACTGAATTAGGAATTTTCCTCTCTACTCAGCAATTAAAAGATTTACCTCAATTTCTGGATGAAGATATTACTCAGTCGGGAATTCAGCTTTTGGAAGCGTTACAAAGCGATCGCGGTTCGCAAGTTATGTTTGAATCTTTTGCTCGGATTTTTCTGACTAAATTGATTCTGAAATACGGCTTACAAGAGACAGAATACGAATTTTCCAAAAGCTTTACTGCTCGACATTACAAGCAGGTCTTAGATTATATAGCAACCAATTACGGCAACAATATCTTACTAGAAGACCTAGCAGCACAGGCCGACCTTAGTACGTCCCACTTTTCTCGTCTGTTTAAACAAACTATCGGTCAGAGTCCCTATCAATTTTTAATGACTTACCGCATCGAACAAGCAAAAAAGATGCTCGGTCGTCCCAATATCTTGCTAGCAGATATTGCTTTTAATTGTGGTTTTTCGGATCAAGCTCACTTTTCTCGCGTATTTAAAAAAATCGAAGGCTTAACCCCCAAGCAATATCAAAAGAAATATTAATACTATCGAGCCGAAAGCGATCGCCTTGAATTTATGGTGAGCAAAACTGATTTACAAGTTATGTTCAAAAAGCTCTAATACCTGTTGCCAAGCATGAGGAGCAGCTTCAGGATTAAAGCTAGGATGCTGTTCTATAAACGGATACTTGTCTTTAAAAAAGCCAGCAAAAAATCCGTGTCCAGCGTCATAACGAAATATACGATGCCTAATTTGTTGTTTCTTTAGTTCTGCTTCAATCTGTTGGGTTTCTTCTTGAGACATTAGATGGTCTCTAGTGCCAAAAAATAAATAAATGGTACCTTGAATTTTAGCAGTAAGATTGAGAGTCGGAGTCTCTTCACCATAGCTAGAAGTGGTAATGCCACCACCATAAAATGAAGCTGTAGCTTTGATATCGGGTAAAGTAGCTGCCATGTATGCCACATGACCGCCAAAACAAAAACCGATACAACCGATTGCCTCAGTTTTAACATTGGGTAAAGTCTTGAGATAAGAAATTGTTGCCCGAATATCGCTGAATATTTCTTGGTATTTAACTTGTTGATAATATTGCACACCGAGTTGATAGGCTTCAGGACTATAACCGCAATGTTCTGGGCTAAAATCGCGAGTAAAACCTGGAGCAATTCGTTGATACAATGCAGGAGCGATCGCTACATAACCTTGTTGGGCAATTAAGTCCGTAATTTCCCTAATATTTTTGTTAACGCCAAAGATTTCCTGAAAAACTATTACAGCAGCAAATTTTCCTTCTCTTACTGGTTGTGCTAAGTAAGCATCTATATTTAAGCCTTGATTTGGTACTCGGACATAGCTTGTTTTAATCTTAATCTTACTCATTTATCTGGTTAACTTTTCTCTACTGCTGCTAGTTTAAAAGTCATGGTTTGCCAGACTCTAGAAAAAAGTTGCTTAATTTGAGTAAATTATTGCGATTTGGTTTGTAGTTGTTTTGGTGTCAATCCCGTAAAACGTTTGATATATTTAGCAAAGTGACTCCGATCGCAAAATCCCAAGTTAGCTGCAATTTCTTCCACACTCAATTGACTGTGCTGCAACAAATTTTTTCCTTTCTCGATGCGAAGTTGCAAAATATACTGATAGGGCGTTTGACCTAGGCTTTTTCTAAATAAACGAATAAAATGATAGGGGCTAATTTGCGCGAGCTTAGCTAGTTCGACGATTTTTAAATTGCGATCGAGATTGACATCAATATATTCTTTTATTTCTCTTAGCTTTAATGGCGATAAACCATCTTGATAGCTCGATAATTTTGGTTTTGTCGAACAATATTTTCGTAATAAATGAATAGCTAAGGTGGTTTTAAGATTATCTACCAACAAACTACCGCTCATCTGCTTAGACTGTAATTCGTCTTTTAAAGCGGAAAAAATTCCCTCAATTAAGGTATCTCCTCGATCCATAAACTGAGGAACAAGTTCAATGCGATCGCAATCTACTAAACCTCGACCGACTTGTTGTAGCAATGTTGGTTCAATTGCCAGAATAGCAAACTCAGCAGAGGTATTCCAGTTACAAAAATGAGCTATACCAGCAGGAATAATCGCAATATCCCCACGATTTCTTCTCTCAACTCGAATTTTACCATCAAGCGATCGCTCTCCTTTCGCCACTGGATCGCCAACACCACAAGCAATTACGTGCATATTATGTTGATGTTCTACGGTTTCAAATTTGGGCTGTTGATGAAATTCTAGATGAAGATCGTTCCAGCCACTACTAACAATAACCGCAGGATTAGGAACAAAACTATTTGATGCTTTGTCTTGTTTGAAATCAAGCAATTTAATTGTTTGTTTCTGCATTAGTGCCGATTTTAGAAATAAAAATAATTTTAAGGTTTGAAAGGCGTTGTTGGATAAATCAAAGCAAATCTATCCATGAAGAATTAGTACCGAATTCGCAACTAGTGCTTAGTCAATTAATTAATGATGAGTTATTTGAATATAATTGAGGGAAAATGCGATCGCTCTTTAATTGATGCCTAAGAAATATATTGTTGATTTAACCCGATCTGAACAAAAATCACTTCATTAAATTAACCACGACGGGAAAACACGCAGCATACAAAATCAATCATGCTCGTCCGATCGCTTTTTGCCGATGTCAATCAAATAGATGGCGGTTGGTCAGATCGAGAGATATCGAAAGCCCTAAATATCAGTACATCAACGATATTTAGGGTAAGACAACGCTTTGTCGAATCAGGAATTGATGCTGCATGTTTGTTATCGCCAAGGACGAGGACGTAAACAGAGACGTTTAGATGGAGAGCAAGAGGCTCATTAAAAGCGCGATCGCGTGCAGTGAAGCACCTCAAGGAAGGGAAAGATGGACTTTAAGAATGCTAGCAGACAAGATGGTTGAATTAAATCATGTCGAGTCAATATCTCACGAAACAGTCCGTCAGACTTTAAAAAAAATGCAACTTGGATTGATTGGCGATTCACTACTGAAGATGCAAGGGTAAAACAAAGCGCGACTTTACCCTTCAATTAATAATTGACAGAACACTACGCCAATTTATCAATGTTACTACTAAATAGTAGCGTACTACACGACTGTCTTCCATTTTTTGCGACACAACCATTATTTCAGGCTCAGGCGTTGTTCAAATTTTTGACATTTGGGCAAATGTTTTGTGATATCATCCCTCTAAACTTACGTAAATAAGAAAACTCTTTAATTTATCTGTTGAAGATAGATGTTTGTAAGGTTTCCGCACTTTAGCCAATTAAAGGTTTATGAAAAACATGGGAGATTCTTGTTAATGCACTGGAAACTGAAAGCCGCAATCCAAAATAGCATTTCTCTTCTTCCCTCCTCTGCATCATATGCAGCCTATTACTGGATTCAAAAGCGTTTTGGTGGATTAAAAAGTTTCAATCCCATGAGTAGATTATCCGCAGGGGTTGAAACATGGAGATATATTCTTCAACAAGGTCACGAGCCATCAGGTAAAACATTTCTAGAGGTAGGAACGGGAAGAGTGCCTTTTGTACCGCTAGCATACTGGCTGATGGGAGCGAAAAAAACTATCACAATAGATTTAAATCCCTATATGAAATCGGAATTGATTGTAGATAGTCTCGATCGCATCAAAAAAAACCGAGAAGAAATCCTCAATTTCTTTGGCTCTCTCATAGATCGAAAAAGATTTAACAGATTGCTTGAATTTTGCGATCATTCTCAACCTACAGAAGAGGAGTTTCTCGATTTATGCCAAATTGATTATATTGCTCCTGGTGATGCTGCTAATACTCCTTTGCCCGATTGTAGTATTGATTATCACACATCTTACGCCGTGTTCGAGCATATTCCCCAGGAAGTATTGAAAGAAATTCTGGAGGAAGGAAACAGAATTACCAAAAACAACGGGTTATTCGTCCATAGAATAGACTACAGCGATCATTTTTCCCATTCAGATAAAAGTATATCTGCAATCAACTTTCTTCAATATAGCGACGCGGAATGGAAAAGATATGCGGGCAATAGATATATGTATACAAATAGATTAAGGCACGATGATTTTGTCAATCTGTTTGTATCAGTTGGGCATGAGGTTATCGAATCTAAATTCAACATATTGGAGCAAAGAATGCGAGAGCGGGTCAAAAGCGGAGACTTTACTTTAGATAAAAAATTTAGTTCTAAACCAGAAGAAATTCTGGCAATCATTGGAGCTTGGATAATAACGCAGAAAAAAAAGGAGAGCGCAAAAAAGTAGGAGAAGAATTTTGGTTGTGTCGCAAAAAATGGAAGACAGTTTTATATTACATTACATTACAATTATATTTAGTAGTAACATTGATAAATTTTAATCTTTTTGATGAATTCCAAAGAACCTTTTAAGTGGCGGCATTTCCAAATGGAAGCTGGCTCAATATGGCAGAAATCGAGTTAAGCGTTTTGTCTCGACAGTGCCTCAATCGAAGAATTCCCGATATGGAGACATTAAAAGAAGAAGTTGCTACTTGGTGCGATCTACGTAACGAAAAAGCAACTTGGATTGATTGGCGATTCACTACTGAAGATGCAAGGGTAAAACAAAGCGCGACTTTACCCTTCAACTAATAATTGACAGAACACTAGTCGCTCGTTTATAAAAAGCGACGGGCCGAAGCACCGTTCATGAACGCCTGATGGTCGGATAAGTCACGGGAGTCACGTTAGTAGTAGGGGGCGAACGCCCTAAAGGATTAGCTGAGTCTAACGACTTGCTTCGCAACCGCGTCGCCGTTCGCCCCTACTAACAAAAAATCCCACCCATAAATGAGGTGGGATGAGCTTAATTAATTCATTCTTTGGCGCGGATTTTTCTGACTAAATTGATTCTAAAATACGGCTTACAAGAAACAGAATACGAATTTTCTATATTTATTATTTACAGTTCGATAATTAGATTAACGATAGTAAGTAACACCGCGATATTTCAATTTAGTTTTTGGTTTTACTCGAAAAGCTTTTACTCGTTCGATTTGCAAAGTTAAATTCCAAGCGAGTTCGAGTTTTTCGGCTTGACCTAAATGCCAACAGTCTTGGATATATTCTCTTTGATAATGGTACCAAAAAGCGACTGGGTCGAAAATTGGTTTTGACTGCGGTCTTGGCAATAGCTGTTGGAGATATTTTAGCCAGGGAAAATTAGGATTAATTATCGCCTTGGGCGAATTTCCGCGATAAATAATTTCGCGATCGCTCATTGCTACTGCCGATCTAGAATGGTTTTTATTTTCTTGGTTATATTTAATTCCCCGATAGGTTAGTTTCATTTTGTTCACCTCTGTTACCGTGTCGTTGTGAGGTGCGTTCCTTCAGGATATTTGGATTATTCCTTACTTCCGTCTTTTCTCAAACTAATAAAGAAAAGATGAACGATTTAATATTTCTCTTGTTATCATAATCGATTTTTCCCGATCGAAAAGTGGGGAAATTACTTAAATCAAATAGCCTAAGATCATCCCCGTAAGCAAAATAAAACCCAACCACACATTTTGTCCCAAAACTTGACCGTATACAGAGCGAGGAATATCGGGCTGACGTAGCTTAAGGTATTGCCAGATCCAGCCAGCAGCAGCTAAAATCAGAGCCAGCCAAAAAGCTACGCCTAAAGTTAGCCTAATACCCAAATATGCCATTAAACCAGCGGTAATAGCATAGAAAATCGCGATCGCTTCGGGAGTATATCGACCAAAAAAGATCGCACTAGAATTAATTCCGACTTCAAGGTCGTCCTCGCGGTCTGAGAGGGCATAACCAGTATCAAAACCTAAAGTCCAGGCAACAGTAGCACCCCAAAGTATCCAAGAGGCAGGTTCGATCTGAGCGGTTACCGCCGTCCAACTAATTAATACTGCAAAACCCCACGCCAAAGATAAGACTAATTGCGGTAGGGGAAAGACGCGCTTTGCCAACGGATAAAAGACAATGAAAGGAACGGCAATAACGCAGAGAATAAAGCTAAGACGATTGAGATAAAAAGCGAGGATCGCAGCACAAACCAGTGCGATCGCAAAAATAATGATTCCCACCCTGATAGAAAGAGCGCGAGATGCTAAGGGTCTGGTCTTGGTACGGGCTACCTGGGGGTCGATATCTCTGTCCCACAGGTCGTTGACTACACATCCTGCTGCACTAGTGGCTAAAGTCCCTAAAATTATCACCCCGACTAGAGGAAGAGGAGGCGTTCCCCCCGCAGCCAAGAATACAGCCCATAGTGCGGGAATCATCAAAATTAGTCTTCCTGCGGGTTTATCCCAGCGCAAAAGACGGATTACTTTTTGCCAGGTTGGTTCGCTAGTTGTAGGCCGATCTTGGGTCATCTTTAAATTTTTGGATTGAGCTAAGAACTTTTTTCTTTAAGTTTACAAATATTTAAAAAGTTAGAAAACGCTAGTCAAATTTATTTAAATTCGTGAGAACATAAGATTATCTTAATTGTCTAATCAAAAAAAATTATCTAGCAGCAGTCAAAAAGAAAATTTTAGGATGCGGTCGTCGCAACCTATTATGGCTACTGCCAAAGTGACGCTGCTGATTTTTAAGATTAATTTCTAGCCCTAAATTTGCTCTTTCAAGGATTTATACACAAGCAATTGCCATGAACCAACAGATTATTGCAGCGATCGATATCGGCACTAACTCAATTCATATGGTGATTGTCAAAATAGAGCCTTCGCTGCCATCTTTTACAGTAATTGCCAAAGAAAAGGATACGGTTCGTTTGGGCGATCGCGATCCAGCCACGGGCAAGCTTACCCCAGAAGCAATTCAACGCTCTCTCGATACCCTCAGACGATGCCAAGACTTAGCTAAAAGTTTTGCAGCCAGTCAGATCATTGCTGTGGCAACCAGTGCGACCAGAGAAGCGGGTAATGGCAAGGAGTTTTTGCGTCAGATTGAAGCAGAATTGGGTATTGTGGTCGATCTTATTTCTGGTCAAGAAGAAGCCCGCAGAATTTATCTGGGGGTCTTATCGGGAATGGACTTTGACGAGCAACCCCAGATTATTATTGATATTGGTGGTGGTTCGACCGAATTGATTCTAGCAGATATTCACGAACCTCGTTTTTTGAGCAGTACCAAAGTCGGTGCAGTCCGTTTAAGCAAAGAATTTGTCACTACCGATCCGATTAGCGATCGCGAATTAATCGTATTGCAGGCTTATGTTAGAGGGATGCTAGAACGTCCTGTCGATGATATTTGGCGCAAGCTTCAGTTAAATGAAGTTCCCCGCATTATTGGTACATCTGGCACCATCGAAACTATAGCTATAATCCATGCCAAGGAAGAACTAGGGGCAGTTCCCGATCCTCTCAATGGTTATGAAATTACCCGCAAAGACATTGAGAAAATCGTTAATAAACTAGCGAAGATGAGCTATAAAGAACGACTTGATGTGTCGGGGATTTCCGAAAAAAGAGCCGAAATTATCGTGCCTGGGGCAGTCATCTTGTTAGAAGCAATGACCATGCTCAAGCTAGACTCAATCATGATTTGCGAACGGGCATTGCGAGAAGGCATTATTGTAGACTGGATGTTGACCCACGGTTTAATTAACAGTCGTCTGCGCTATCAAAACGAAGTCAAAAGCCGTAATGTGATTAAAATTGCTCAAAAATATCACGTAGACCTAGAATACAGCCAAAGAGTAGCTAATTTTGCTTTAGATATTTTCGAGCAGCTACGGGGTAAATTACACGACTGGAGTACAACAGAAAAAGAACTACTGTGGTCGGCAGCAATTCTACATAATTGCGGTGTTTATGTCAGCCATTCATCCCATCATAAGCATTCATATTATCTGATTCGCAATGCGGAATTACTCGGTTTTACGGAACTAGAACTGGAATTAATTGCTAATATTGCCCGTTACCATCGCAAAAGCAAACCCAAGAAAAAACACGAACCGTATCAAAATTTACCGCACAAGCAATATCAGCTAATGGTCAGACAATTAAGTGCGATTCTGCGCTTAGCCGTAGCCCTAGATCGGAGAAATCAAGGCGCGATCGCTCTAGTAGATTGTCAGTACGATCCTCAAAATCGTACCCTAGAATTTCATCTCCAGCCCTCAGAAATAGGAGATAACTGCGCCCTGGAATTATGGAATCTCAGCTATAAAAAAGAAGCATTTGAAGAAGAATTTGATGTCCAACTGATCCCCAGTATTTCGGAAACTAAACTTACAGCACCATTAAATTAATGTAATATTAAGTGTATTATTAAAATATAAGTAAAAATACGTAGTTATTTTTAGATTTTATCAGTAGCCTCGACCAAAGGTGATTAATTTGCCTTGTGTCTTATCGAGGGATAATTTGCTCTTAGCTTCCGAATAAATAGATTATTTGCTCAAATGTCCGTCAATAAAAGTAATAACGGTAAAGATAAATTTAGTTCCCAAGCACTAAAAACTGATATAACCCAAGAAGACGCTGCATCAAACAACGGACAAAGAGACTCTTTACCCCAAGAAGTTGCTAGGAAGATCTCTAGATCGCAGAAGCTCCCTCGGCAAGAAATCGAAGTAATCGAAGTTGAGAAGAAATCACCCGAAGAAAAACCAAAAAAGCCAGTTCTGCTGAGATGGAAATCCCACAGCGCAGCTATGTTAGTCGGTAGTGCGATCGCCTTGCCCATCCTAGCAGTAGGGACGGCAACTTATCACTATGGTAGTAAAGCAATTAACAAACAAACCATTTTGGCAAAACGTGCCAACGAAACGGCTTTAGTCCAAACAGAGTTGGCCGAGCAACAAAAACTACTGGCAGCTTTATTAATTGGTACTGGCACAACAGCTTTATTAGCTGGTGCTCTAGCTGGTTGGGCGACCAAAAGACTGCTAGATGAGACGACCAAAATAGCAACTGAACCAACCCCAGAGGCTACCAAAATTGAGATCTATAGTGAGTTAATTCAGAACGCAGATCGCTCGTTTTCCCAACAAGATGTTTTTCAAGCCATTGTCGAAGAAGCACGCACCCATCTAAATTGCGATCGCGTCGTAGTCTACAGTCTCGATCGAAATAAGTATGGGGTAATAGTAGCAGAATCAGTAGTTGCTGGCTACAGGTCAGGATTGGGCAAAACTATTTCCGATCCCTGTTTTGAAGCTAGATATCTCGATAAGTACCGCGATGGTCGAGTTAGAGCGATCGATGATATCTACCAAGCCAAGTTAACTTCCTGTTATTTAGAACAGTTGGAACGACTAGAAGTTAAGGCTAATTTAGTTACGCCGATTATCTATAGAGAGCAGCTATTTGGCTTACTGGTGGCTCATCAATGTAGCGCGTCCCGCAACTGGCAACCAGCAGAAATTGAATTTTTAGCTCGGCTAGGGGAAAAAGCTGGTTTTGCTCTCGATAATGCTAAGTTACTTGACGATCTGCTCCGTCTTCAAGCTCAAGTAGCAAAAGAAAGAAAATGGACTAATTACTTTACCGACGCAATTAAATACATCCGCCAATCGATCCAACATAATGATGTCTTAGATATTAGCGTTGAAGAAGTTAGAAGAGTTTTGCAATGCGATCGCGTGGTAGTTTATAGCCTAAACCAAGATCGATATGGGGTAGTGGTTGCCGAGTCGGTTTCGGCAGGCTATCCGAGGGCATTAAACAAAACTATCGAAGACCCTTGCTTTGCAGCCAGATACCTGGATAAGTACCGCGATGGTAGAGTTCGAGCCATCGATAACATCTACGAAGCGGGTATGAGTCAATGCTACGTCGAACAGCTAGAAACTTTAGATGTTAAGGCAAATCTAGTAACGCCCATACTCAACGAAGGGAAGCTGTTTGGTTTGCTAGTGGCCCATCAGTGTAGCGAGTTTCGCAACTGGCAAGACTATGAAATTCGCTGGGTAACGCAGATTGCCACTCAAGTCGGCTTTGCTCTCGATAATGCCCTGCTGCTCAAAAAATTAAAGCATGATGGTTTGCCAACGCAACTATTAAACAGGTTTAGTCTGGGTATTAGTGAAAGAGTCAACAGAGAGCAACTGCTGAAAATTGCTGCCGAACAAGCTCGTAAAATGATTAAGCTCGATCGCGTCATCGTCTATCAGTTAGATGCTGAGGGTGGCGGAAAGATCGTAGCGGAATCAGTTTTGGCTGGTTATCCAAGGGCATTAAATTCTCAGATTGATTATCCCTACATGGTTAGAGAATATCGTCAAGGAAAAACCAAGGCGATCGCCAATATCGAGCGGGCTAATTTAAGCGACTCTCACATAGAGCAGTTAGAATCGCTGGCAGTCAAGGCTAGTCTAGTAGTACCTGTCTTGCAAGAAGAACGATTATTCGGTTTATTAATTGGACATCAATGCCAACAACCTCGCTCCTGGTTGCAGTCCGAAATAGATTTGTTTACTCAACTAGCTTTTCAATTGGGATTAGTCTTAGATAGAGTTGAATTGAGAGCCGAACTAGATTTAGCGAAAAAGAATCACAAAAATCCAGCCCAACAGGAGTTAGATTCAGAAAATCTCAACCGACAAATATCGCAACTACTAGTAGAAAATCAGGCCGCACTTCAAGCCCTTCAAGTCCAGATTAGCGACTACTCCCCCACTACAGATGATGCGACCGCTCGAAGATCGACTATAAGCGAGGGAGAAACAACACCTAATTTAGAAACCACTCAGCTAGAAAACAATCTTACTACTGCCAGAAAAGCGATCGCGGAAGCTACGGACAAAGTTGAAGCCCTAAATCAGTCCCAACAAAATCTTCACCACCTGGTAAATCTAATTCACGACCTAAAAGAAAATACCGCCGTGCGATCGACATCACCAAAACCAGCCCAGTTACCAATGGGAGAGATTACCGTTGAGGCAAA
The DNA here is from genome assembly GCA_030064795.1 of Pleurocapsa sp. MO_226.B13. The sequence goes on from JASJEI010000351.1 coordinate 20,990, forward strand.
TGAAATCACTTTAGATCTGGTAAATGAATCTAATTCTGAATTGGATCTAATTACTGGACAACTTGTCGAAGATTCTCAATCGACAGCAAATTTGGACTTAATGAATCAATTTGTGGGAGAAATTAGCAATTTATCGGAGCGAATCTCACAACAATCTTTATTCGTCACTGAATCTTTTCAGAAGTTAGCTGAATTTGCCAAACAACTATCAGAACGAGAAGAATAAAGAACATCTAAGAGACTGTTTATAAAGTAAATCTTAAGAGGAGTATAACGTTAAACTTTGTTGGGTTACGGCGAATAGCCAATTAAAAGACTGATTCTAGAAAAATACTCGCCTAACCCAACCTACACGAGCATTTAATTTTTGTTTAACAAACAGTCTCTAAATAGGGAAAATTAAGCTGGTACTAGACTAACCAAGTTTTGACACCCAAATGCTCCCTTAATTCCCTACCTCTCTAAATCACCACACACAATCTCAACCGATCAAAATTAAATTGGTAGACTACTAATCAAGCTCTGGAATCTAGAAATAAATTAGAAATAGATCTTCTTTTTTTGACTCCAAAAACAAATTTATTAACAGGAGAAGAGGAATGGTTGGAAATCAAAGAACACCGATGAAAGATATGGCGATCGTTCTGCCAGGAATATTAGGTAGTGTCTTACAAAAAGATGGTGTAGACCTTTGGAATGTTTCTGGTCAAGCGATTTGGCAAGTGGTGAAAAGTTTAGGTAATAGACTACAAGACTTGAAACTAGAAGGAGATGACCCTAATGTAGAAGATTTAGGTGATGGCATCAAAGCGACTAAATTAATCGCTGACACTCACTTAATTCCAGGATTGTGGAAAATTGATGGTTATACCAAAACCTCTCAATTAATTACTAAAAATTTTGAGGTCACTGAGGGAGATATCTATAACGATCCAGAAGAGCGAGCAGCTAATTTCTATCATTTTCCCTACGACTGGCGCAGAGATAATCGTGCTAATGCCAAGATACTAAAACGTTTATTAGATAAGAGATTAAAAACTTGGCGGGAATCTAGTGGCAATAGTAACGCCAAAGTTATTCTCTTGGCACACAGTATGGGAGGTTTGGTTTCCCGCTATTACCTAGAACACCGATTCAGTATTTAAAATTTCTTAACATTGGGGTGGGAAGTAAGTGCTGAAACCCTTGTTTTTGGATTAAATGTTTCGTCTTGTAATATAAAAAACTGATTACTGAATCG